>DASYSH010000201.1:0-3898 GCA_036003525.1 Gemmatimonadaceae bacterium
TTCGATCGCGCAATCGTGGGCGGCGATGACGGGAACGGGCGACCCGGAGCGCGCGCGCATCGCGATGGGATCGGTGTACGACCGGCTTGTGCGGCGCGAGGAACGAATCGTGCTGCTGCTCACGCCGCCGTTCGATCACACCGAGCTCGAGCCGGGGTACATCAAAGGCTACGTTCCCGGTGTGCGCGAAAATGGCGCGCAGTACACGCATGCGGGCGCGTGGGCGGCAATCGCGTTCGCGGAGCTTGGCGACGGCGATAAAGCCGGTGAACTTTTGCAAATGCTCAATCCCATCACGCACACGTCGACCGCCGAAGACGTCGCGCGGTATCGCGTCGAACCGTATGTATCTGCGGGTGACGTGTACTCGAATCCGGCGCATCTCGGCCGCGGAGGGTGGACCTGGTATAGCGGATCCGCCGGATGGCTGTATCGCGCGGGTGTCGAATGGCAGCTCGGCCTGCGCGTGCGCGGTGCCCGGCTGAATCTCAACCCCTGCATTCCGGCGGCGTGGCCCGGATTTTCTGCGACGGTGCGGCACGGCGAGACGCGCTATGAAATCTCCGTGGAGAATCCGGCGAAGGTATGCCGCGGTGTGACACTCATCGAGCTCGACGGAGCAGCCCAGGCTGACAAGACCGGGGTGGCGCTCGTCGACGACAAGATGCCGCACCGCGTGCGCGTGGTGCTCGGACCACCGGCCGCATGACGATCAGCCCCTTCGCTGGGCAGCCTGCGCCGCCATCGGCGCTGATCGACGTTTCGAAACTCATCGCAGCGTATTACTCGGACGTTCCAGACCCGGCGATCCCCTCCGAGCGCGTCGCGTTCGGCACGTCCGGTCACAGGGGATGTTCGTTCGACCGGACATTCAACGAAAACCACATCATCGCGATCACGGAGGCTATCTGTCTCCATCGCAAAAAAAACGGCATTGACGGGCCCCTCTTTCTCGGCCTCGACACGCATGCGCTTTCCGCGCCGGCGGGCGCGACCGCATTGGAGGTGCTCGCGGCGCACGGTGTGCATGTGATGCTCTCCGAAGGCGACGAGTACACGCCGACGCCAGCGGTGTCTCACGCGATCGTCTGTTTCAACCGCGACAAGACGACCGGTCTCGCCGATGGAATCGTGATCACGCCGTCACATAATCCGCCGAGCGACGGCGGATTCAAATACAACCCCCCGAGCGGCGGACCGGCGGACACCGATGTCACGGGATGGATCGAGCGCCGCGCGAACGAACTGCTCGCCGCGTCGCTCGCGGGTGTGAAGCGTATCCCGCACGCGACGGCGCTGCGCGCGAGCACGACGCACCGTCACGACTACCTGCATGAGTACGTGCGCGATCTCGAGAACGTCGTCGACCTGCAGGTGGTGCGCGGTGCGGGCCTGCATCTCGGCGTCGATCCGCTCGGGGGAGCGGGCGTGCGCTACTGGCCGGAGATCGCTTCGTGGTACAAGCTCGATCTTACGGTTGTCAGCGAGGTCGTCGATCCGACGTTTCGATTCATGACGCTCGACTGGGACGGCAAGATCAGGACTGATCCGAGCTCGACGTATGCGATGCAGCGGCTGATCGCGATCAAGGATCGGTTCGATGTCGCATTCGCATGCGATGCCGATCACGACCGGCACGGCATCGTTACGCGCGACTGCGGACTTCTCCCGCCGAATCACTATCTGGCCGTGATGATTCATCACTTGTTCAACAACCGGCCGAAGTGGCGCGCGGAAACCGGAGTGGGGAAGACGGTCGTGAGCAGCAGTATCATCGACCGGATCACAGCGAAGCTGAAACGGCCGTTCATCGAGGTGCCGGTCGGTTTCAAATGGTTCGTCGAAGGCCTTGCCAACGGCTCGATTGGTTTCTGCGGTGAAGAAAGTGCGGGAGCGACGTTCCTCCGGCGCAACGGCTCCGTATGGACGACGGACAAAGACGGAATCGTCGCCGCGCTGCTGTCGGCGGAGATCACGGCGCGCGCCGGGCGCGATCCCGGCGAACTCTATAAAGACCTCACCAGGGAATTCGGCGAGCCGGCGTACGACCGCGTGGAGGCGCCGGCAAATTCGGCGCAGAAAAAGCGGCTGTCATCGCTCGTGCCTGCAAATATCCACGCGCACGAGCTCGCCGATGAAAAGATCGTCAGCGTGATCAATGCCGCACCGGGCAATCATGCGCCTCTGGGCGGGATCAAAGTTGCGTCCGACACGGGATGGTTCGCCGCGCGGCCGTCGGGGACGGAGGCGATCTACAAGATTTACGGCGAAAGTTTCCGCGGCAAATCAGCGCTCAGAAAAATACTCGCGGAAGCGCAGGCGATCGTCGACTCCGCGCTGGCCGATCACCCCGCGGGTTCATAGCACGAGAAGACGGTTCCGTTTTCGAACGCGCGCGTCTTCGTGCGCTTGAGCGCAATCTTTTTTGTCAGGCCCTCGAACAGTGTGCGGCCGGCGCCGAGCACGATCGGCGCGGTCGCGAGCTGGTATTCATCTATCAAACCGGCGTCGGTCAGCAGCGCGACGATCTGACCGCTGCCGAACATCACGATGTCGGGACCGGCGTCGCTTTTGAGTTTGCGCACCGCGCTGACGGCATCGCCCTTCAATAGAGTGGAGTTCTGCCACGAGAGCGTGTCGAGCGTTCTGGACAGCACGTACTTCGGCGCGCTGTTCATCCGGTCGGCGACGACCTTGAACGCCGCGAGGGCGGCGGGCGTGGGCCACCAGGCCGCCATCATCTGGTACGTGACGCGGCCGAAGAGCATCGCGCCCTCGCCCCTCGCATTCTCTGCGGTGAAGGCGACCCATTCGGGATCCTGCTTGTGGGCCCAGCTCATGTCGCCCGTGGCGTCGGTGAAGTAGCCGTCGAGCGAGAGATTGTTGAATACGGTGATTTTTGGCATGCCGGAAATATACGGCAATCCGTTCCCTATTGACATTCTATACGAGCGGCGTAAACCTTTCGTTCATATCGACTGTCTATAGGGGTACCATGTCCCAAACGAACATCCTGCAGGGCACGCTGGACCTCCTGATTCTCAAGACGCTGGCGCTCGGGAAACTCCACGGGCTCGGGATCTCGCACCGCATCGAGCAGATCACCAAGGGCACGTTCAGGGTGAAGCCGGGGTCGCTCTTTCCGGCGCTGCATCGCATGGAGCACGCCGGCTGGCTCGAGTCCTCGTGGGGAGAGTCCGCGAACAACCGTCGCGCCAAGTATTACGCCCTGACCAAGGCCGGGCGCCGCCAGCTCAAGAGCGAAACCGCAGAGTGGACCCGCATCGCGGTGGCGATGGGGCTCGCGCTGCGGAAATCATAAGTACGCATTGCGCAAACCCGGGAACCGATCGAGGCAGCCATGTTTGACCATCAGCGTGAAGACCGCGAACTCGACGACGAACTTCGCGCATATGTCGAGATCCTGACCGCGGAGAAGGTGAAGGCCGGGATGCTGCCGCATGCGGCCAGGCGAGCCGCGCTGCTCGAGACCGGCGGCGTGGAGCAGGTCAAAGAAGAAGTGCGCGACGTGCGCCGTGGCCTGCTGCTGGAGACCATCGTGCAGGACACGCGCTACGCAGCGCGCACGCTGCGAAAGTCGCCGGGGTTTGCGCTGGCCGCGATCCTGACGCTCGCCGTCGGCATCGGAGCGGCGACGGCGATTTTCAGCATGGTCAATGGCGTCCTGTTGCATCGGCTGCCGATCGCCAACGGCGACCGGTTTGTCCATCTCGAACAGGCGTCGCTGCGCGCGCCGGATGAAGGGTTCTTCGTCGTCGAGATCGCCGATCTGCGGCGCGACATGCAGACGCTCGGCAACGTCGCCGAATATCACAGCATGAATTTCCAGCTGTACGGGCATGGCGAGCCGCTGCGCGTGCTGACCGGAGTCGTATCC
>DASYSH010000202.1:0-4450 GCA_036003525.1 Gemmatimonadaceae bacterium
CGAACGTCGTCTTCAAATCGACGGATGATGGAAAGACCTGGTCGATCATTTCGCCGGATCTCACGCGTCACGACCCGAAGACCCTTGGCAGCTCGGGCGGTCCGATCACAAAAGACCAGACGTCGGTCGAGTACTACGGCACCGTGTTCGCGCTGCAAGAATCACCGATCACGCCGGGACTTTTGTGGGCCGGTTCAGACGACGGGTTGATTCATATCACGCGCGATGGCGGCAAGACGTGGAAAAACGTGACGCCGAAATGGCCCGAGTGGATGCGCGTGTCGATCATCGATCCTTCGCCGCACAATCCTGGCACGGCGTACGTGGCGGGCAACCGGTATCAGCTCGACGACATGACGCCGTATTTGTACAAGACGACGGACTACGGCGCGACCTGGACGAAGATCACCGACGGTATCGTCGGAACGGAATTCACGCGCGCCATTCGCGAGGATCTCATCC
This sequence comes from Gemmatimonadaceae bacterium, assembly GCA_036003525.1. GTDB lineage: Bacteria > Gemmatimonadota > Gemmatimonadetes > Gemmatimonadales > Gemmatimonadaceae > Fen-1231. The sequence goes on from DASYSH010000202.1 coordinate 463, forward strand.
GTCCGGGCATGCTGTACGCCGCGACCGAACGCAGCATGTGGCTCTCGTACGATGCGGGCGCACACTGGCAGAGTCTCGCGCGGAATCTTCCGCCCGTGCCGGTCCACGATATCGCGCTGCGCGACGACGACATGGTGATCGCGACGCACGGCCGCGCGTTCTGGGCGATGGAAAATCTCACGCCGCTGCGGAATGCGCCTGAGGTCGCGCTCGCGAGCGGAAAAAATTATTTCTACAAACCGGCGCCGGTGTATCGCGTCGGCGGCGCGTCCGCGACCGTGATGTACCGCCTCGCGAAGGCGGATGACGTCGTCACGCTCGAGTTCCTCGATGGCGCGGGCAAGCTCATCAAGAAGTACGCGTCGACTGACACGCAGCCGACTCCTCCGGCCGGGCGCGGCGGCGGTGGCGGCGGTCGCGGTGGATTCGGTGGTCCGCCCGTGGTGACGAATCGTGCGGGCTTGAACACATATCGCTGGGATATGCGCTATCCCGACGCGTCGAATTTCCGCGGAATGATTCTGTGGGCCGGCGGTGTGCAGGGTCCGACGATCGCACCCGGCGCGTATACGGTTCGACTCACGGTCGGCGCCGATAAGCCGGTGAGCCAGACATTGATCGTGAAACGCGATCCGCGTTCGAGCGCGACCGACGCCGACCTCATTGCGCAAACACAGTTTGCCCTCAAGCTTCGCGATCGCATGACCGAGGCCGACGATGCCGTGAAGAAGATCCGCAGCATCAAGGAGCAGCTGGACGATCGCGCGCCGAAGATGTCGAACGTGAAAGAGTTCGGCGCGCTTTCGAAGAGTCTCACGGACAGCATCGGCAGCGTGGAAGACTCCGTGTATCAGACGCGGAACAAGAGCGGCGAAGACCCGCTGAACTTCCCGGTCCGCCTCAACAATCAGATTGCGGCGCTCATGGGGTTCGTGCAGAGCGGAGACCGCCGTCCGCCGCCGCAGGCGCTGCAGGTGTTCGCGACCGTCTCGCCGAAGCTGGACATCCAGCTCGGCCGTTACGACAAGTCGGTGAAACTCTATCTCGACAAGATCAATGCGCTGCTGAAGGCGGCAGGGCTGCAGCCGATCGTGCCGACTACGGTCGAGGGGCCGCCCAAGCCGAACGTGGCCATGTAAGGTGCGCAAATGTGTCAGCGCGTTTGCGATGGGGTGCGAAAGCCTCTAGTGTAAAGGATGGCCGCAAACGAGACTGTTCTGGTGGTTGACGACGACGACGCGGTACGCCGCGGCGTCGTTCGTCTGTTAAAGAGCGTTGGATTCGACACGATCGAAGCGCGTGACGGCTCGGAGGCGATCCACATCTTTGCCGAGCGCTCGAAAGAAATCACGGCCGTGACGCTCGATCTCGAAATGCCGACCACCAACGGCCGTGCGACGCTTGCCATGCTTTCGGAATACGCGCCGCGGCTGCCGATCGTCATCGCGACTGCCTACCCGATGCCGAACGATCTCATCGGCCGCCTGCCCGGCGAGCGCGGCGTCGGCTATCTGCAGAAACCGTTTACGGTTGGCGAGCTGAAAACCGAACTCCGCCGCGTCATCGACGACGAGAAATAGCGCTCCGGCGGCGGCCCGTTGCCGCCCCGGCAACGTTTTTGCTCCCCCCAGTGTCTAACCCCTAGACTCTGAGATGGAGGCCCGTTTCGTGGCGCTGGTCAAAGGCTCGCTCGACATTCTCGTCCTGAAGGCCCTGAGCTGGGGCCCGATGCACGGATTCGAAATCACCTGCTGGCTCGAAGACCGCTCCGGCGGCGAACTCAGCGTCGATGACGGTGCGCTCTACCAGGCGCTGCATCGGATGGAAGAGCGGAAGCACATCACCGCCGAGTGGGGGATCACCGAGAACAACCGGCGCGCTCGCTATTACAAGATGACCGCGGCGGGCCGCGCGTATTTGCGCGCCGAGTCCACGAGCTGGACGCGATATGCGGCGACGATGAGCGCGATACTCGAGCGCCGGTCGGTCTAAAGTGTCCGAAGGTCCGGGCCCCGTTCGAAAGGGCGTTCGCCGGCTGTTCCGGCTCGCCGTCCGCCGGCCCGAAGTCGTCCACGACGACATGGACGACGAAATCCGTTTTCACTTCAACGAGCGCATGGAGTATTTCGTCGCGCGCGGAATGTCGCGCGACGATGCGCACGCGGAAACGCTGCGCCGCCTCGGCGGCGATCTCGATGAAATGCGCGACCGTCTCCAACACTCGGCGGACCGCCGGGAGCGAACCATGGCCATGCACGAGCGACTCGAAGAACTGATGCAGGATGTTCGGTACGCCGCGCGAGGCCTCGTGCGGCGGCCGGGGTTCACCATCGTCGCGATCCTCACGCTCGCCGTCGGCATTGGCGCGAACACCGCGATCTTCAGTGCCGTTGACGCGCTCATGTTCCGGCCGCTGCCTTTCCGGAACCCGGGCGAACTGGTGAAAGTGTCGCTGACGACGCCCGGAACCGATGGACGGCCGCCGCGCACGGACATGGTATGGTCGTGGGTGAAATATCTCACCTTTCGTGACGCACAAAAACAGTTTCAGTCCACGGCGCTTTGGTCGGCGGGAAATTTCAGCCTGACCGGCGACGATCCGGAGCGGATCGGCGGCGAATGGGCGGGCGCGCGGTACTTCACGACGCTCGGCGTCGCACCCGCGATTGGCCATACGTTCGAGGCCGCCGGCGACGATGGCTACGACGCCGCGAAAGTGCTGCTGATCTCCGATGATCTCTGGAAACGGCGCTATAATGCCGATCCGGCGATCGTCGGCAAGACAATTAGCCTCGATCGAACGCCATTCGAAATAATCGGCGTGATGCCGCCGGGCTTCAAAGGGCTGTCGGGCGTCTCCGAACTTTTTGTTCCGATCGCCACGCGCCCGATCGCGGACATTGGCCCCTCGGAATCGTGGTCGCACGAATTCCAGCTCGTCGCGAGGCTTGCGCCCGGTGTCCCGCTGCGGCAGGCGGCGGCGGTTGCGCCGAAGTGGGCGCGCGCGATCGATGCCGCATGGCCGGATCCCGGACACGGGAAGGCATGGGGCGTCGGCGTCACGCCGCTCGACGCGGGACGCGTATCGCCCGTGGTCCGGCGCTCGATCTACGTGTTGTTCGGCGCCGTGGGCCTGCTTCTCCTGATCGCATGCGCGAACATCGCAAACCTCATGCTTGGACGCGCGGCGGCGCGGCGGCAGGAAATTTCCGTTCGCGTCGCACTCGGCGCAGGACGCGCACGACTCGTGCGATTGCTGCTGACGGAGAGTCTTCTGCTTTCGATGGCCGGTGGCGCCGCGAGCATCGCCGTCGCGCTCATCGGCACGAGCGCGCTCGCCGCGGCGAATCCCGCCGAGACACTTCGCACGCAAAATTTGTCAGGGCTCGGCGTCTCCGGATTTTCGTCGATTCACCTCGACACGATCGCGCTGCTGTTCACGCTCGGTGTGTCGATCGCCGTCGGCGTGGTCTTCGGGCTCGTGCCTGCGCTGCAGGCAACGCGTCCGTCGCTCGTGAATGACATGAAGAGCGGCACGGCGGGATCGGGCACGCCGCGCCGATGGATCGGCAGCCGGCACATGCTCGTCGTTGCGGAGGTCGCGCTCGCGATCGTGTTGCTCGCGGGCTCGGGGCTGATGATTCGGAGTCTCGCGAAGCTGCTCAATGTCGACGCCGGCTTCAACGCGACGGGGCTGCTCACGGTTCGCCTTACGATGCCGCGCGGAGCCGTCGCCCGGGATTCGCTTCCGGGTTTCTACGATCGTCTGCTCGCGGAACTCGGCGGGCTCCCGGGGGTCACGAGCGTTGCGCTCGGTGACAGTCCGCCGCTCGCCGGCGGATCGAACATGACGCGAATCAATTTCAATCCGGAGCAGAAAGACGTGGTGCCGGGCTCGCTCCCGATCATCGGCGTTCACTGGATCACACCGGCATGGACGGCGGCACTCGCGGTGCCGCTGAAGCGCGGACGGCTCTTCACCGGTGAG
>DASYSH010000203.1:0-5585 GCA_036003525.1 Gemmatimonadaceae bacterium
CGGGATCGGGACGTTCTCCGAAGCTTTGCCAAGCGGATTGACCCGTCGGACGCCGGTGCGCACAACAACCTCGGCGTTCTCTACTACAACAAGGGCTTGTTAGGCGAGGCGGTGACCGCCTTCTCACGCGCGCTCGAGCTCGACCCGAAGATGCAGGTCGCGCAGCGGAATCTCGAAGTCGCGTATTTCAACACCGGCTACTACGACCGTCGCATCAGCGAACTGCGCGAGAAGCTGCGCTTCCGCGTCGACGACCGCGACGCGCGCTGGGAACTCGGGCGGGCGTACGCGCTGCTCGGACAGTCGGAGGAGGCGGTCGCGGAGTTCACCGCGCTGCTGCGCCATCATCCGAACGATCTTGGCGCGGTCGTCCAGCTCGGGCTCGCGGAAAAGGCGAGCGGCAATCTCGGCTCGGCGCAGCACTGGTTCGAGGACGCGATCCGGCTCGATCCCGCGAGCTCCGTTGCGCGGTTTTCACTCGGCGAAGTGCTCTACAATCAGGGTCGCATCGACGACGCGCTCGACTCGCTCAAGCGCGCGATCGAGCTCAATCCCGAGAATCCCGACGCGCATTTCCTGCTGAGCTTCGTCTACGGCGACATGGGGAAGCACGAGGAAGCCGCGGCGTCGAGCAAGCGCGCCGTCGCGCTGAATCCGACGCTGTCGCGCGCGCAGGCGAATCTTTCGCTGGACCAGTACAACCCCGACAAATACGCGGAGCTCGTCCCCGGTCATCTCGAGCGCAAATCGGCGCGCCTCATGCAGGTGTCGGAAGGCGTCGAGCTCGCGCACTACAATCTCGGGCTCGCGTTCCGGCAGAAGGGCTACTACCTGGAGGCGCAGCGTGAATATCAGATCGCGCTCGAACGCGGAGAGGATCGCGCGCTCGTGCTCCAGGCGATGGCCGAGGTGCACCTGCTTCGCAAGGATCCCGAAGCCGCCATCGCGCTGTACGACAACCTGATTCTCGAAGCGCCGGACAGTCCGAAACTCTGGAACGAACGCGGCGTCGCCGTGCACCAGGAAGGACGGTTCGCGGAAGCGGCCGACAACTACCGGTCCGCGCTGAGGGCCGATCCCAACTACGCGATCGCGCACAACAATCTCGGCGTCGCGCTCTATCACGCCGGCGAGCGCGACAGGGCCATCGATGCGTTCCGCGACGCCCTCACCGCGAACGCGCGATTCGTGAAGGCGCGGCTCAATCTCGGTTTGCTGCTCACCAAGAGCCGCCGTTTTCAGCTCGCGCTCGAGGCGTACAAGCAGGTGCTCGTCACCGATCCCGAAAATCCGCTCGCATGGAACGGCGTCGGCCTCGTGCTCGGCGAACTGCGCACGTTCGAGGATGCGCGCAACGCGTTCGCGCGCGCGATTCAGGCGCGTCCGGAGTTCGCGGAGGCGCATTACAACCTGAGCTTCACGCTCTCGAACCTCGGCGATCACGAAGGCGCGCTGCGCGAGACCAAGCGCGCGCTCGAGCTCGATCCGTACTACGTCGCGCAGAAATTCTCGCTCGCAATCGATCTCGAATACGAAGACCCGGATCTTTCGGTGCTGCCCGAGCTGGGCGGCGAACAGCGGATGAGCGGAGAAGTGGAGAGCTTCACGTTCGATCCGCGCCTGCTCGAGTCGCTGTTCAGCGAGCTCGCGCCGCCGGCCGAGCCGGAGCCGCAGGTCGTGATCGAAGCGGACGCGTTCACGATGGCCGTGGATTACCTCTCGACGGGACTCTACGACCGTGCGATGGCGGAGGCGAGCCGCGCCATCGCGCGCGGCGCCGATGCCGCCGAGGGCAACGCGCTGCTCGGCGACATCCTGTGCCGTCAGGGCGCGTTCGGCGACGCGCTCGAGAAATATCGCGCGGCTCTCATTGCGAATCCAAAGCATCTGCGCGCGCGGCGCGGCGAGGCGCAGACGCTGCTGCTGCTCGGCCGCGGGCCGGAAGCGCGCGACGCGGCCGAACTCGTGCTCGATGCCGCGCCACACGACGTCGACGCGCTCATGCTGGCCGCGACGTGCCGCTTCGAGGCCGGCGATCCGGCGGCGGCACTCGAAGCGCTCTCCACGGCGCGCGCGATTGCGCCCGGCCGCGCGGACGTGCTGCGCTGGACGGGCAACATCAGGCGCGGGCTTGGCGATGTCGACGGGGCGATTCGCGCCTACCGCGAAGCGCTCGCGCTCGATTCCGATTTTGCCGCCGTGCGTTTCGATCTCGCGCGCCTGCTCATGCAGCGCGAGTCGTGGCATGAGGCGGAGGTCGAGCTCGTCGCCGCGCTCGACGCCGTGCCGACTTACGCGGAAGCGACGCTGGAACTCGCGACGCTCCGGCGGCTCACCGGACGGCAGCTCGACGCCGTCGGTCTTCTCGCCGACCTGCTGCACCGCGATTCGTACAACTTCGACGCGCATATCGCGCTCGGCGAGACGCTGATCGAACTCAACCGTCCGGCGGATGCCGCGATCGCGTTCCGCCGTGTCCTCGCGTTCGATCCCGATCATGCGGGCGCGACGTTCTACGACGGCGTGATCATGGCCGGCCAGAAACGCTACCGCGAGGCGATTGAAAAGTGGCAGCGCGTGATCGAACTCGAACCCGCCGGCGAATATGCGCGCCGCGCGCGGCGTGAAATGCGCACGGCGGAAGACTTGCTGAAAGTCTTCGGCAACCGGCTGGGAGGGCGATAGCCGTGGCGATCGAAGGCCCTCTCCGCGAACTCGGGATCCACGACGTCTTCCAGCTGCTCGATCTGAGCCGGAAAACCGGGACGCTCGCGGTCACGTCCGAACTGCGCGACAACGAAGGCACCGTGCATTTCCAGAACGGCAAAGTCGTCGCGGCCGCGATCAAGAGCAATCCGCACCGCATCGGCGACTTGCTCATGCGCGCGGGGCGCGTCACGGCGGCGCAGGTGGCGGAGGCGAGCGCGCGGCAGGTCGAACACGGCGATGCGCGGCGGCTCGGTGAAATCCTCCTCGACATGGGAGCGATCACGCAGAAAGAGCTCGAGCGTCAGATTCGAATTCAAATCGAGGCGGTGATCTTCGAACTGCTCTCGTGGCGTGAAGGATTCTTCCGATTCGAAGAAGGCCAGATGCAGGGCGATCCGATGGTCCAGATCGGCACGGAGGCGCTGCTGATGGAGGGCGCGCGCCGCATCGACGAGTGGTCGCGCATTTCCGATCGCGTGCCGAGCCTGCTCGCGGTTCCCCGCCTCACGGACACCGGTGACGACAAGCACGCGCCGATGCTCGACCTGCTGCCGAGCGAGTGGGAAGTGCTGACGATGATCGACGGTGATCTCGATCTGCGCGCGATCGCATCGCGCCTCGCGCGGACGGAATTCGATCTCGCGAAAGTCGTGTACGGATTGGTGAGCACCGGCGTGGTGACGCTAAAGGTCCCTGCGTCGGTTGCGGAACGCGTGGCGGCGCGCGCTTCGACGCCCGCGATTCCGATGCGCGCGGTCGAGGATCTCGCGACGCCGGTCATTCCCTCGCGCGCCGTCACACCCCCGGTCGGCGCGCCGGCGGCTCCGCCCGCGGCGCGCGCGCCCTCGGTGATCGATGAGCTTCCGCCGCTCGCCGCGAAGCAAGAACCGCCGCCGATCGCCGACGGGCTCGATGATCTCGAGCGGGGATTCCAGTATCTGCTGCGCGGCGACTTCGACAGCGCGGTGGTGTCGTGGGCGCTCTGGCTGCAGGCGCATCCGAGGGACGCGATGGCCGAGAAGGTTCGCGGCGGACTCGAAGCCGCGGCGCGTCTGCGCGGGCTCGTGGAGGCGCGTTACGATGAGTGACGACATCCGCACTTTGAGCGAGACGCTCGCCGCCGATCCGTCGAGCATCGTGTTCGTGCAGCTCGGCGAAGCGCTGCGCCGGTCGGGGCAGATCGAACTCGCGTGGCGCGTCGCGACACGCGGGCTCGACCGGCATGCCCAGCGGGCGGACGCGCACGATCTCGTCGCGCGCATCGCGATCGACCGCGGTGATTTTCCGCGCGCGCGCGCCGAGTGGGAGACGGTGCTCACGCTTGCACCGGGCCACGGCGGCGCGCAGAAGGGACTCGGGTTTCTCTGTTTCCAGCAGGGCGATCTCGACGAAGCGGCACGCTATCTCGGCGCCGCGCTCGCCGACGATCCGCAGGACGAATCCCTGGCGGCCGCGCTCGACACGGTTCGCGCGTCGCATCCCGATCGACGGCCGATCGAGGAGGCGCCGACGCTCCGGGTGCCCGTGGTCGACGCGCGCACGCTGTTCCAGGAAGTGCTCGGCGATCCGTCGCAGACGGCGATCCTGCTCGACGGCGATGGATACGTCGTCGCAGGCCAGTATCTCACGGCCGACGGACGCGACCTCGGCGCGGATATCGGCGCGCAGCTCTCCGGCGTGAGCGAAGAGGCGAATCGCGCGATGCGGCATCTGTCACTCGGACGGTGGCGCCAGATCGTGTTCGAAGCGGAGAGCGCCAGTGTGGCGATGGCGCCGAGCGGCGGCGGTGTGCTGCTCGTCGCGGCGCCGCGATCGGTGCCGCTCGGCTATGTGCGGCGCCTGCTCGAGCGTTCACTCGAGCGCGTTCGCCGCTGGACGGGTGCGCGCGCATGAGCAGTCCCTTCACGCCGCTCTTGTCTTCGCTTATCCGCCACCGCGGAGTCACCGGCTGCATGGTGGTCGGCGAAGGCGACGGCATGGTCGTCGATTCCAACCTGCAGATCGGCGTGAACGGTGATGCGTTCGCGGCGCTGACCGCGTCGATGTACCGCAAGGCCAGACGCGCGGCGGCCGCCGCGGGATTCGGCGAGACGGGATTCTTCGAGCTCGACGCCGAGGGCGGCCGGATGTGCGCGGCGGGACGCAACGATCTCGTGATCGTCGTCATCGCGGAGCCGCGCGTGAACGTCGGATTGCTGCGCGTGGAAATGCTGAAGGCGCTGGAGGCGTTCGCGTGAGGCTTTCAGTCGCGGAGAACTGGGTCGAAGCGCCGCTGAAACAATTCGTCGGCGAAGCGCGCGTGCAGCTCGCCGTGCTGCTCAACCCGAGCGGGCAGGTGCTCGGGCAGTACGGGTTCGCGAGTTCGGTCGACGTGATGACCGCGTGCGCGCTCGCGGCCGCGACGACCGCGTCGTCGGCGGAACTCGGCCGCCAGGTCGACGGAAAGGCGTTTTCAGGGCTGCATTACGCAGGGAAAGCGCGGCAAATCTTTCTCGGTCAGGTTCCGATGGGCGCGAGCTTGCTGATCCTGCTGACGGTGTTCGACGATGAAAGTTCGCTCGGTCTGGTGCAGCTCTTTTTTGCGGAGCTGTGCGCCAACATCGCGGCGATCGTGCCACCGGAGGCCCCCACCGGGCCCGCACTCGGCGAAGATTTCGAGCGCGAACTGAACCGCAATCTCTCCGTCATGTTCGGACGCTCATGAGCCTGGTCAACTACGCCGCGCGCGAAATCACCTGCAAGATCGTTTACTACGGACCCGGACGGTCCGGAAAGACGACGAACCTGCATTACATTTACGGGCAGGTGCCGGGCGACCGGAAGGGACAGATGGTATCGCTTGCGACGCAGACGGATCGCACGCTGTTCTTCGATTT
>DASYSH010000204.1:0-6023 GCA_036003525.1 Gemmatimonadaceae bacterium
CGTTCGTCGCACAGCGCCGCGAGCGAGATCGTGTTGCTCGAGTTGTAGCCGCCGATCACCAGCATCACGTCGAGCTCTTCGTTCAGCAATTCGTTGACCGCGTCCTGGCGATCCTGCGTCGCGCTGCAGATGGTGTCGAACGTCCTGAAATTCTCGGCGCGGTATTCATCGCCCTTCGCGCGCGCCATCGCCTGCCCCGCGGCCTCGCCGATCGCGAGCGACTCGCGCGCGAGCATCGTCGTCTGGTTGGCGACGCCGATTCGCGCGAGATGCACGTCGGGGTCGAAGTGGGGGCTCGCCTGCGCGCGGTACTTCCCGAGAAACTTTTCGCGCGAGAGCCCTTTCCCCTCGATGTAGTCGCACACATCGTGGGCCTGCTCCATGTTGCGAACGACGAGATAGGTGCCGCCCTCGTATTTCGCGACCTGCGACGCCGTCGCCCGTGTTTCCTCGTGATAGTACTTGCCGTGGATGAGCGACGTGAAGCCGTCGCGCGCATACGTCTCGACCCGCTTCCAGACATTCAGGACGGAACCGCACGTCGTGTCCACCATCACGCAGCCGAGGCCGCGCAGCGTCTCGAAATCGCCGATCGTCACGCCGAACGCCGGCAGAATCACGACGTCCTCCGGCTTCACCCCGGCATAATCGAACCCTGTCTCCCCCGGCAGCAGGAACACGATTCCCATCTCGCGGAGTTTCGCGTTCACGTGCGGATTGTGAATGATTTCGCCTGCGAGAAATATCCGGCGCTCCGGAAATTTCGCGCGCGTCTGATACGCATACTCGACGGCGCGCTCGACGCCGTAGCAAAACCCGAATTCCTTCGCGAGCCGCACGGTGACGCCACCCGACGACAGCGTGAAATCGCGCGCGCGCAGCAGGTCCACGAGCTGTCCGGTATAGTCGCTGGACAGCGTCTCCTGGACTTCGGATTTGAGGCCGAAACCCTTGCGGAAGTAGGTGGCCTGGTCGGGCGTCGTCATGTTCTCTGAAAACTACCTCGTCCACAGTGATTGTGCAGTTTCGCCCTCGCCCGTAACGTTGTCTGCCAATGCCCGACCACTTTAATCTCCTCGTCATCGGCGCCGGCCCCGGCGGCGAAAAAGGCGCCGCGCAGGCGGCCTATTTCGGGAAGTCTGTCTGCCTTGTCGAGCGCGCCCCCAAGCCCGGCGGAAATTCGGTCAACACCGGCGGCCTTCCGTCGAAGACGCTGCGCGAAACGGCGCTCTATTTCTCCGGCCTGCGGCAGCGCGGACTGTACGGGATCGAGTACCGCGTCAAATCCGACATCACGATCAGCGATTTCATGTTCCGCGAGCGCGCGGTCGTCGAGTCCGCATGGCAGCTCGTCGGCGACAACCTCGCGGCGCATAAAGTCGCGACGGTCCAGGGACATGCGCGCGTCATCGACGCGCACACGGTCGAAGTCACGCGCTTTCGCGAACCCGACGTGCGCCTCACGGCCGATGTCATCCTCATCGCGACAGGTTCGCACCCGGTGCGGCCCGCTGAAATTCCATTCGACGGCGAAACGGTCGTCGACAGCGACACGCTGCTCACGCTCCCATCCATCCCCGGCCGCATGGTGGTCATCGGCGGCGGCGTCATCGGATGCGAATATGCGGGCATCTTCGCCGCGCTCGGCGTGCGCGTCACGCTGGTCAACGCGCGCGAACGGCTGCTCACGCAGCTCGACGCCGAAGTCAGCGACGCGCTCTGCTCGGAAATGACGCGGCGACTCGGCGTGAAGGTGATGCTCAACAGCGAAGTGAAGGCCATTCGCGTCGACGACCACGACGGGCAGCGCATCGCGACGGTCACGCTGACCGACGACACGGAAATCGCCGCCGACTGCGTGCTCTACAGCATCGGACGGGAGGGCGCGACGGAGGACATGGGCCTCGAAGAGGCGGGCGTCCGGATGAACTCGCGCGGATTCATTCTCGTCGATGAACATTACCGGACGACCGTGCCCAGCATATTCGCGGCGGGCGATGTGATCGGATTTCCGGCGCTCGCTTCGACGTCGATGGAACAGGCGCGCGTCGCGATGTGCCACGCGTTCGATCTGCGCTACAAGCAGCGCGTCTCCCCGGTGCTGCCGTACGGGGTGTGGACCGTTCCCGAAATCGCGATGGTCGGCGAGACCGAGGAATCGGCGCGCGCGAAAGAGATCTCGTATGAAATCGGCAAGACGACATTCCGCTCGAACATGCGCGGCCAGATCATCGGTGATCTCGACGGCTTCGTGAAGCTGATTTTCCGCCGCGAAGATCAGCGGCTGATCGGCTGCTCGATCGTCGGTGAAGGCGCGTGCGAACTGATCCATCTCGCCGCGGCCGTCATGAGCTTCGACGGCACGATCGACTACTTCATCCAGGCCGTGTTCAATTATCCGACGCTCAGCGACGTCTACAAGTACGCGGCATACGACGGCCTGCAGCGGCTCGCCCGACGCATTGGCGCGAGCGGCGGCCTACCCCGCGTAGAGGGCTAACGCCGCTTTCACTTCGGGCGGGAGCGGCTTCGGCGTCATCGATGGTTTGTCGACGCAGACGCAGGTGAGAGATCCGCTGGCGCGATGCACCCGGTCACTCGCGCGATACACCTCGAACTGCATCGTGAGCGCCGAGTTGCCGATTCGCGAGAAATGCACCGACGTCACGACCTCCTCGTCGATTTGCGCGGGAGAGTGGAACTCGGCGGCGAACGCTTTCCGCGGGATCCAGACCGCTTTTTCCTGGCGCAAAGTCGCAAATGGCAGTCCGCAAACGCGAAAAAGCTCCTCTTCCGCGACCTGAAAAAGGCGAACGTAGGCGCCATAATAGATGATTCCAAACGGATCGCAGTCGCTCCACCGGACGCGATCGAGCACTTCGAACTTCATGGGTGGAGCTCCTGCTTTTTAGGCGTGAAAAACGGCCCGCCACGACATTAGTGAGAACTTAACGCCCCATCTGCTTGCCCGCGCAGACGGGGACCCTTAGTCTGGCCCATCATGCCCTCTGCCATCCGTTCACCGGCCAGCCTTCAAAATCCGTCTGCGACCAACGGTTCGCCGTTCGTGTTCGTGGGCGAGAAACTCTGGCTCGATTTCGTGAACAGCGACGACGCGACGCACTCGCGCGGCGACGCGCGCTCCGACGCGCTCGATTCATTCGACCGCTTCGTCGCGTGGCTCTCGGCGGCGCGCCTGCTCGACGACGAGCGCGCGACGGCGATGATCCGGCGCGCACAGCAGCAGCCGACCGGCTCGAGCGCCGCGCTCCACGAGGCGCGGCGGCTGCGAAATGTGCTGCGCGCGCTCGCCGAGCGCGGCGACGCGCCCCAGGAACGCGCGACGCAAACCGCCATCGGCGAGATCAATCGTATTTTGGGGCGCAGCGCGGGAACGCGCCGCGTGGAGCCGCGGTCCGACGGCGGATTCGTCCGGAATTTCGTGACGGCGGGCGACGTATTCGCCGGCCTGATGATTCCGATTATCGAATCGGCGGCGGATGGATTGGTGGGTTCCGAACTTCAGCGCGTGCGGAAATGCGCTGATCCGCGCTGTTCGCGCGTTTTCTTCGACGGCTCGCGCAACGGCAAGCGCAGATGGTGCGACATGAAGACGTGTGGTAATCGCGCAAAGGCAGCGCGGCATCGCAAGAAGCTGAGCGGCTGACACCATCGATGGAAGATGGAGAATGGAAGATCGACGCTTCCGTCTTCGATCATCCAATCTTCCATCGTTATACGTCACAGATCGCGAACGCCTTCTCCAGCGATATCAGCGGCGCACTGCTCTTCGGCACGAACTCGTGCGCGAGAAAGCCGGTAAATCCGGAATCGGCGATCGCCTGCGCCACGCGCCGGTAATTCAGCTCCTGCGTATCGTCGATCTCATTGCGCCCCGGAACGCCGCCGGTGTGATAGTGCGCGATGTGCTGCGAATACTGTCGAATCGTATGCACGACATCGCCTTCCATGATCTGCATGTGGTAAATGTCGTATAAGAGCTTTAGGCGAGGTGAGCCCACAGCTTTGACGACTTCCACTCCCCACGCGGTGTGATCGGCCTGATAGTCGTGATGGTCGACTTTGCTGTTGAGCAGTTCGAGGCAGAGCGTCACGCCGACGCGCTCGGCGGTCGGCGTGATGCGCTTGAGCCCGGCGACGCAGTTCGTGATCCCCTCGCCGTCTGACAGTCCCGCGCGATTTCCGCTGAAGCACACGATGTTCGGCACACCGGCCGCAGCGGCGAGCGGCAGCATTCGCTCCGCGTCTGCGACGAGCTTGTCGTGATTGTCGGGACGATTGAATCCTTTTGGAATCGTGCCGAACCCGTTCGCCATCGCACAGGTGAGGCCGAACTGTTTCGGCGTGATCCAGTCTTTCTCGTCGAGCAGATCGATCGCTGAAAGTCCGATTTTCTTCGACGCGGCGCAGAGATCTTCCAGCGATATGCCGCCGTAGCACCAGCGACTCACCGATTGCTTGATTCGTCCCGCGGATCGCGTCGGCGCGGGCGCCGGTCCGCGGTCGTCGGTCCCCGGTCCGAGTGCCGCGAATCCCGCCGCGCCAACAATGGCTCCAACCGCATCGCGCCGATTCACAGCGCACCCTTCTTCATTTCGCTCACGGCGTGCGCTGCCGCGCGCGCGGTGAGAGCCATGTATGTGATCGAGGGATTCTGACATCCGTTCGATGCCATGCACGCGCCGTCCGTCACGAACAGATTTTTCACATCCCACGCCTGATTCCACTTGTTGAGCACGCCGTCCTTCTCGGTGACGCTCATGCGCGCGCCGCCCATCTCGTGGATGCAGTGCCCCGGCGGATTGTTCGAGCCGTGCGTGCGAATATCCTGACAGCCGGCGGCGTCGAGCATCTCTGCCATCGCGGTCTGCATGTCCTTGTCCATCGCGCGTTCGTTGTCGCGCCAGCGCACGTCGATGCGCGCAGCGGGAATTCCCCATTTGTCCTTTACGTCGGGATCGAGCGTGACGCGATTGTTTTCATGCGGCAGCGTCTCGCCCCAACCCGATGCCGAAAGATTCCAGGGCCCAAGGTCGTTGAGCAGCGATTGCTTGAACGCCGCACCGTAGCCCGGCATCGAACCGCCCCGACCCCAGCCCGAACGTCCGGATCCGCCCTGCATGCCGTACCCGCGCAAAAAATCCGGGTGCGCATCCTTCACGTTTCGGAATCGCGCGATGTAGATGCCGTTCGGCCTGCTTCCCGTCGTGCGGCGATCCGTGTGCCCGGGATAGCGGCCCGACGCGCCCGAGCCGTAATGGTGATCCATCACGTAGCGGCCGAGTGTGCCGCTCGTGTTCGCGAGGCCGTCGGGAAAACGTGTCGTCTTGGAATTGAGCAAAATGCGTGACGACTCGATCGCCGATGCACACAGAAAAACCACGCGCGCCTCGAACACTGTTTCCTGCATCGTCACCGCGTCGATCACGCGAACGCCGCTCGCGCGTCCCTTCTTCGGATCGTACAGCACCTCGGCGACCACACTGTGCGGACGCAGCGTCAGCTTACCCGTCTTTGCCGCGGCGGGAAGCGTCGATCCGATGCTGTTGAAATAAGAATGCGTGATGCAGCCGCGTTCGCACGGTCCGCAGTAGTGGCACGCGGCGCGCCCGTTGTGATTCCGGGTGAGGATCGCCGCGCGGCCGATCGTCATCACGCGCTGGCCGCCGAACTGCGCGCGAATTTTCGCGCTCGCTTCCATTTCCACGATCGTCATCGGCATGGCCGGCAGGAACTCGCCATCCGGCAGCTGGGACAATCCTTCGTGCGCGCCGGTGATGCCGATGAAGTTCTCGACGTACGAATACCACGGCGCGATATCCGCGTAGCGAATCGGCCAGTCGTTGCCGTGGCCGTCTTTCGCGTTCGCCGTGAAATCGAGATCGCTCCAGCGGTAGACCTGCCGTCCCCACGTGATCGAGCGTCCGCCGACCTGGCGGCCGCGGAACCAGCGAAACGGCGCGTCGGCCGGCGCGGTGTACGGATTCTCGTGATCGTTCACG
>DASYSH010000205.1:0-9687 GCA_036003525.1 Gemmatimonadaceae bacterium
CCCGTGAGAGCGCGCGGAGCTGGAGCGACACGGCGCCGAAACTGACATCCGGCATCGCACGGTGGATATCGCCGGCAGCCATTTCCTTTCGCCACACGAGGCGCAGGATTTCCCGGCGCCGTGGTGATGCGATGGTCGCGAGAAGGGATCTGTCGGCTGAAAAGTGCATATTTCATTTTAGTTACAACTAAAATGTTTGTCAAGGGTCGCCGGAGGCCATGCGAGATCAGCCGCAGCTGGACAGCCCGGCCGTGTCGATCTTGAATGGAAGGATCGTGCCGAGCGCCGCGATCGCGGATCGCACGCGTCCGACCGATCCAGCGGGCGCGATCACCAGCACGCACCCGCCGCCCGATGCGCCCATCGCCTTGGAGCCAAGCGCGCCGCTCGCACGCGCGCGGCTGACGATTTCGTCGATCAGCGGCGTCGGAATCGCGGCGTGCAGCGTGCGTTGATGGTGCCAATGCTCGTCCATCAGCGCGCCGACCGAATCGAGATCGCCTCGTTCGAGCGCGCTGCCGATCTGTTCCGCCAGCGCGCGCATCAATGCGAGCGCAATGACGACTTTCGCGTCATGCTCGCGATATGCGCGAAGCACCTCCGTAATGTTGTCGCCGGAGATTCTCGATTCGCCGGTGTAAATGAGAATGGCGCGGCGCTCGAACTCCGCGCATGTCGTGTCGGTCAGCGCAATGCGGCGCACGTCCACCTGGGTCGTGAACCGCAGCGCCAGCGCGCCGCCGTGCGTCGCCGCGTAATGGTCCTGCCGCCCTCCGGCGATACCGAGCTCCTCGACCTCGATGCGCCGTCCCTCTTCCGCGATCTCACGGAGATCCCACCGCTCGCCGCGCCAATTGGCGAATGCGCCGAGCAGCGCAGCGCTCGCCGAAGATGAACCTCCCAGCCCGGCGCCAACCGGGAAATCGCTCGAAAGCGATGCGCGAACGCCGCTGAGCGCGGCGCGTTTCAGCGCCGCCTGAATCAGGGGCGCATCCGTGACAGAGTGCGCCGGTTCATCTCCGCTCTCGCGAAGCGTCGCGGTCGCGTAGCGGTTGATCGCGATGTTGCAGACGAATCCGCCTTCGTTATCGCAGTACGGCGGGACGTCCGTCCATCCGCCTCCGAGATCGAGGCGGGTCGGCGCTCGTACTTTCACGATTCGCATCCGGTCCTCATGCGCGTTCACCGAGCTGTCGTGCAAACGGAGCACGCCGGCCGGCGAGCAAATCGCGGAGATGATCGCCGAGCAGCGTGACGGCCAGCACCGTTGCGATCAGGGCAAGCCCCGGCGCGAGCGCGACCCATGGCGCGACGACGATTAAATCGCGGCCGCCCGCGATCATGTTCCCCCAGCTTGGCTGCGGCGGCTGAATTCCGAGTCCGAGAAACGACAGGCCGCTCTCGAGCAGAATCGCGTTGCCGACGCCGAGTGTCGTCGCCACGATTGCGGGACCAACCGCGTTCGGCATCACGTGACGCCAGAGGACCCGCCAGTGAGACACGCCGAGCGCCTGCGCCGCTTCGACGAACGGCCGGGCGCGCACGCCGAGCACCTCGCCGCGCACGATTCGCGCGACGCCCATCCAGCCGGTTGCGCCGAGAACGACGAGAACGGTGAGAAGTCCCGGTTGCCACAGCGCAGCGCACACGAGAAGCAGGACGAGACGCGGGATCGCGAGCAGTGCGTCGGCCACCGCCATCGTGATGCGATCGACGAGCCCGCCGCGCCACGCGGCCAGCGCGCCGCCGACTGTGCCGATCGCCGCGGCAAGCAGCGAGCCGCCGACGCCGATCGCGAGCGAAATCCTCGCCGCAAGCATCATGCGAACGAACAAATCGCGGCCGAACCGATCGGTGCCGAACAGATGCCACGCGCCCGTCGCATCGTGACTGAACGGCGCCACGAGCCGCAGTGCGAGCACGTCGCCGATCGCGAGCGGATCCTGGCGCGCGAGCATGGGAACGAGCAGCGCGGCGACGAGCATGACGAGCAGCGTCGCCGATGCAGACGCCGTAACGCGATCCGGCGCGAAAAATCGCTTCATGATCGCGTCATACCGGGCGCGTCGTCCGCCGCGGATCGAGCAGCGGCAGCGCGACATCGGCGGCAAAGTTCGCGAAAATCACGGCCGCGGCGTAAAAAACAGTGGCGCCCATGACCACCGGATAATCTCGCGCCTGAATCGCGACGAGCATCGCGCGGCCAAGACCGGGCCAGGAAAAAACCGATTCCACGAAAACAGATCCCGCGACCAGTCCGGGGAGCGACAGCGCACCGAGCACGACCAGCTGCGGCGTGATGTTTCGCAAAACGTGCCTTCCATATACGCGGGAGGCCGTCGCGCCCTTCGCGCGCGCCGTGCCGACCCAGCCGTCGGGCAGCACATCCGCAACAGCGCTGCGCGAATATCGCGCGATGCCGGCCGCCCCCACCGCAGCGAGTGTCGCGACTGGAAGCACCGCGTGACGCGTCAGATCGAGAAACGCCGCCCAGCCGTGAACACCGCCGCCCGGCGTGCGAATTCCGAACGCGGGAAGCCGCATCGCCTCCGGCAATCCAAACGTCGCCGCGCCGTATGTAAACACGGCGACGAGCGCGAGCGCGATCCAGAACGTCGGCGCCGCGTAGACGGCCGTCGTGACCACCGTCGTCAGCCGGTCGAGCGCGCGGCCGCGATGCGCGGCCTGAAACATGCCGAGCGGAACGCCGATCAAAAAGGTGAGCAGCAGCGAGATTCCTCCGAGCGCAATCGAAACAGGCGCAGCGTCCAGCAGGAGGCGGCTTACCGGCTGCCGCGACGAGAAGCTCTCGCCGAGGTTCCCCCTCACCACCGCTCCGGCCCAGCGTGCATATTGGATTGCGAGCGGGCGATCGAGTCCGAGTTCGCTGCGCAGCCTCGCGGCATCGCCCGCAGCCGCCGTCGGCGGCACGAGAAACTCGGCGGGGTCGCCGGGCGCCATCCGGATGAGCACGAAGATGAGCGTGACGACGAGCCAGAACAGCACGAGAGCACCGGCCAGGCGGCGCACGATGACAGACAATTCATTCTGCACGAGTTGATAATGCTCGCGCGCACCCGAACGTCAATCAGCAGCGCGGTTCTCGGACTGTCGTTCATGGTTTGTGGTGCGTGCTCCGGCTCCCCGCGACCCGTGGGGACCGTCGTGTTCGCGTCCGGCACGGATCTCGAATCGGCGAATCCGCTCGTCACGATTCATCCGCTGTCGAGGCAGGTGCAGCGGTTCGTCCTGTTCACGACGCTCGCGCGATATGACAGCACACTCGCGCCGGAACCGTACGGCGCGAAATCGTGGACGTTCAGCGCGGACAAACGCGAACTCACGTTCCATTTGGTGGGCGCGCTGCGCTGGCACGACGGCCGGCGGACAACCTCACATGACGTGGCGTTTACGATGCTTGCCGCGCGGGATCCGCGAACGGGATATGCGCGCGCCGGTGATCTCGCCGCACTCGATACGGTGATTGCGCCTGACGATTCGACCGCCGTACTGCGATTTCATTCGGCGCAGCCGGAGTTTCCGCTCGTGCTCTGCGAGCTTCCGATATTGCCGGAGCACTTGCTTCGCGCCGTCCCGCGCCCCGACATGCGCCGGGCCGCGTTCAATCTTGCGCCGGTGGGAAACGGGCCGTTCAAATTCGTCGAGCGTGTCGCAGGACAGCGGTGGGTATTCGCGCGGAACGACGGAT
This sequence comes from Gemmatimonadaceae bacterium, assembly GCA_036003525.1. Lineage (GTDB taxonomy): Bacteria > Gemmatimonadota > Gemmatimonadetes > Gemmatimonadales > Gemmatimonadaceae > Fen-1231. The sequence continues at coordinate 3,710 of DASYSH010000205.1, forward strand.
TTCCCGCGGCGCTTGGAGGACCGCCGGGTGTGGAGCAGCTCGTGATCGCCGTGGTGGATGAACCGACGACCAAGTTCGCGGGCCTCACGAGCGGTGATCTCGATTTTGCGGGCATCGCGCCCACGATGGCCGCGCTCGCGCAGCGCGATCCGACGATGCGCGTGCTCGATTACCCTGTGCTTCAGGCGACAGGTCTCGTGTTCAACACGCATCGCGCGCCGCTGGACGACGTTCGCGTGCGCCGCGCGATCAGCTTGTCGATCGACCGGGAAAGAATCGTAAAAGCGGCGCTCGCTGGATATGCGACCGCGGCGTCCGGCCCGGTGGCGCCCGACAGTCCGTTTGCGCTCGCCGGATCGAGTTCGGCGAACACGGGCGAAGCCGATTCGCTGTTCGATGCCGCCGGGTGGCGGCGCGGACCGAATGGCGCGCGCTCCCGCGATGGCAGGCCAATGCAAATCGAATTGCTCACCGTCGGGAGCGGCGATCAGGCGGTGGAGCAGCTCGTGCAGGCCGATCTCGCCGCGCGGGGAGTCCGCATCGAGATTCGCGTCGTGGAATTCGGGTCGTTTCTGGCGCGCGCCCGCGCGACGCCGAAAACGTTCGATATGCTCCTGACCGGAATTCCGGGGGACATTTCGCTCGCGTATCTCACCGCGATGTACGACGGTCATCAGCGCGGCAGCGCGCTCGACTACGCGGATTTTCATTCGCCGCGGCTCGACTCCCTTTTCGGGCGCGCGCGGCTTGCGCCGACGCGCGATGCGTCGGTTCTCGCCTGGCACGGCGTTCAGGAGGAGCTCGCGCGCGAAATGCCCGCCGCGTGGATCTACCACTCCCGCGGGCTTCAGGGGATAGCGCGGCGGATGCAACACGTGAGCATGGATCTGCGCGGTGAACTCGCGTCGCTCACGCGCTGGTCCGCCACCGGCGGGCCCGGGGCGCACTGAACATGCTGCTGCTCGATCGCGCGCGACTCGATGAGCGGCGGAGCGCCGCGCGCGACGGTGGTCCGCTCGCGCCGCTCGCGGATTCGATCGCGACCGACCTCGAATTCGTGATGGCCCGCAAATTATTCGTGCCGGGAGAGAAAGCGCTCCTCTCGCGCGCCGGCGGCCGCTGCGAGGACGACGGCGCGCAGCTCGACTTCGACCCATATGCGCCGGACGAGCATCAATGCCCGAAGTGCAGCCGCATCTACACGGGCGAGTATCACTACCGCTGGTGGATCTATTGGTATCAGCTTTGGCTCGCTGAACGCGGTGTGAACGCGGCGCTGCTCTATTTGCTCCGCGGCGATGCGCGCCACGGTGCGTTCGCGCGGGACCTCGCGCTCCGATATTGCGCGATGTATGCGGATTATCCGAATCGCGACAACGTCCTCGGACCGGCGCGCCTGTTCTTCAGCACTTATCTCGAATCGATCTGGCTGCTGCAGCTTTGCGTGATCGCCGACTTGCTCGAGGCAAGCGGTGATCGCGAAACCGCCGCGGAGATCCGCGGTCGCATCGTCGCGCCGGGCGCCGCGCTCATTGCGCAGTACGACGAAGGGATGTCGAACCGCCAGGTCTGGAATAACGCGGCACTGATGGCGGCGGCACTCGTGCATGGTGATCGCGCGCGCGCGGAGCAAATAGTGCGCGCGCCGTCCGGCGTCGAGACGCATCTTGCCCGCGGATTGCTCGACGACGGCACATGGTACGAAGGCGAGAACTATCATCTGTTCGCGCATCGCGGACTGTGGTACTGCGTCGTCCTCGCCGAAACCGCCGGGATCGCGATCGATCCAGAATTGCTCGAACGGTTTCAGGAAGGCTTCGCGACGCCGTTCGCCACTGCGCTGCCGGACTTCACGCTGCCGTCGCGGAAGGACTCGCAGTATGCGATTTCACTCAGGCAGCCGCGGTTCGCGGAGCTGTGCGAACTCGGTCTTGCGCGCGCAGACGACGAGCGGCACGTGGCCGCGCTCGCGCAGCTGTATCTGGATGATGTGCCGCGCGGGAACACGAATCGTGCGCGCTCAACCGCCGACGTCGAACGCAATCTTCCGCCGACGAGCCTGATGCGCGCGGACCTCGGATGGCGATCGCTGCTCCATGCGCGGCCGTCGTTGCCGCCGCTTGAACGCGCGGCGCCGAAATCGGCGCACCTGACCGGGCAGGGGCTCACCGTGTTTCGCCGCGATGCGGGTGAGGTATATGTCGCGCTCGACTGGGGACAATCCGGCGGCGGCCATGGCCACCCGGATCGGCTGAACATTCTCTTCATGCACGGCGCAACGCGGTGGCTCGACGACCTCGGCACCGGCTCGTACGTGGACCGGTCGCTGCATTGGTATCGCAGCACGCTCGCGCACAACGCGCCGCTGTTCGACGGGCGTTCGCAGGATCGGGTGGATGGATATCTCATCGCGCACGATGAACGCGGCGGCGTGGGATGGACGTACGCCGCCGTCGACGACGTCGTGCCGGGAGTGCGCGTGACGCGCGCCGTGATCGTGACGCCGGACTATTTCGTGGACGAACTCCGCTGGGTCGCGGATCATGAGGCCGCGGTCCTGCTGCCGGTTCATTTCGATGTCGTGGATCGCGGGCCGCTGCCGCTGCTCAACGTGACGCTGTCTGGCGGGGACGGCCTCGAGGATGGATTCGATTTCGTTTCGAACGGATCCGGGCTCGCGCTCGAAGCGAATCAATACTTTGGCTCGTCCCAGACGCGCGACGGCCACCGCGCGCGCATGTTCGTGTGCTGCGATCGCGAAAGCCTTATCGTGCGCGCAGTCGCACCCGGACAGCCCGCGAATGAGCCGCGCAGTTTCTATGCGGTGCAGACCCGTGGCGTCAGCGGCGCCATACGCACGGTATTCACATGGAATCCGCGGGTCGACGAGGTCGCGTTCGAAGGCGACAAGATCGACATCACACTCGGGACGGAACGCCACGTGCATTGGCAGACGGACGAGCACTGGCAGATCGAACTCAGCGCGGGTCATGCGAAGAGTGGAATCGAGCTCACCGGCTGGGTTCGCAATGACGCGCCCGACGGCGTCGCCGGCATCGAAGAGGAAATCGAGACGGTTGGCGTCAGCGCGCGGCGGCTGCATCGCGGCCGCGCGACCGTGTTCGAACTCGGCGAGAACAACTACGCGCGTTCGGAAGAGACGTGGCATGAGGCGGGCGGGCCGCACGCGCGGGTGACGTTCGGCATCGAAGGCAATGCGCTCGCGATCGAAGTCCGCGTGTTTGCAGATGAGCCCACCTTTGTCGCGGCCGATACCAGTAATCCGTTCGACAACGAACCGGCGGATATCAACGGGCACGGCGTTCAACTGTATCTGAGAACTCCGCACGGATCCGGCGCATGGATGGTCGTGCCCGAATCCGGCAGTCCGGCTGCGCGCGTCCGGCCGATCGGGGGCTGGGGTGCGCTCGAACTGGAAGCGGCAAGATGGGAGCGAACCACCGACGGGTTCGCGATGCAGCTGAGGGTCGGGCTGCCTTCGCTGCCGGTGAATGGAAAACACGACGAATACCCGTTCATGCTCGATGTGATCGTCAACGAAACGGTTCCGGGCCGCGGACGCCGCCGCGGGCAGCTGATCCTCAGCGGCGCGCGCGGAGAATTCATTTATCTCAAAGGCGACCGTCATAATCCTTCGCGCATGATGATGTTCACCGTCGCCAGCCCTTGAACGCCGTCCCCCAATCATCTCTCTTTGATTCCATGGAAACCGAAGACGAATGGGCCGCGCGAGCCGCCGAGCTCCTGCCAACCGGTGCTTCAACCGGCAGCAAGAGGCCGGAAGCGCTGTATGGAACAGTCGAACCGGCGGGCCCGACGCATTTCACACAGGCGATCGGCTGCAGGGTCGAAACAACCGACGGCGATGAACTCGTCGACTGCACAATGGCACTCGGCGCCGTCGCGATCGGGTATGGCGAACCCAAGATCATGCGCGGCGTTCTCGACGTCGTCGCGCAGGGAATGGTATCCGGACTTTCGCACGTGCTCGAAGTCGAGGTCGCCGAGCGGTTCTGCAATGTGGTGCCGTGCGCGGAGCGCGTTCAATTTTTGAAAACCGGTGCTGAAGCAATGAGCGCCGCCGTACGCGTGGCACGAGCCTACACCGGCCGCAGCGTCGTAATCGGCAGCGGCTATTTCGGGTGGCACGACTGGTGTTCGAACCAGCCCGGGGTTCCCGACGGTGTGAGGCGCGATTTCCGCGCGGTGCCGTTCGACGACATCGCCGCGCTCGAGGCCGCGGTTGGCGACGCGGGAAATCAGCTCGCGGCGATCGCGATCGAGCCGGTCGTCGAACGCATGGCGTCGCCGGAATGGATCGCGCGGGCGCGCGCGCTGTGTGACGCGAGCGGCGCCGCGCTGATTTTCGACGAAATGAAAACCGGATTCCGGCTCTCGACCGGCGGTTATCAGCAGATGAGTGGAGTCACTCCGGATTTGGCCGCATTCGGGAAAGCGCTCGCAAACGGATTTCCTCTCGCTGCCGTGTGCGGCCGCGCGGAATTGATGGATGGTCTCAAGAAGACGTGGATATCTTCGACGCTCGCGAGCGAGGGCGCCTCGCTCGCCGCGGCGAATGGCGTGCTGGACTGGCACGAAGGCGGCGACGTGTGCGAAGAGCTTGCGCGGATCGGCGGCGAGATGCGCGACCGCGTGTCAGGCGCGCTGAAAACGAGCGGACTGACCGGAATCAGCCTGCATGGGATCGACCCGATGTGGTTCATGAAGTTCGAGGAGCCGGAAATGGAGCAGCGCTTCATTTCGCTCGCGGCGGAGCACGGCGCGCTCTTCAAGCGCGGCGCGTACAACTTTGCGGCGCTCGCGCACGACGACGACGCGCTCGTGGATATCGAAGCCGCCGCGAGCAATGCGTTCGTTGCGTTGCGGCAGGAGCAGGAAGCCGTTGAGTGACGTGAAAGAGCCGCTCATCGACTGCCACGCGCACTTCCTGCACGCACTTTGCGGTCGCAGCGACTGGCAGGATGTGAATGCGGCGCGCTTTCGCGCGGGCGATAAGATTGGCGTGACCTGCCACGTCGCGTCGATTCTCGGCACGTACGGCTTCATGTCGCCCACCTATTTTCCGTCGCCGGCCGACGTCACGCTCGGGAACGACGCGATGCTCGAGCTGCGCAAGAAAGAAGGGAAACGCGTCGCGATGATGGTGACTGTGAATCCGAATCACACCGCGCACGCGCTCAAGGAGATCGAGCGGTGCGCGGAAAAAGGCGCGATCGGCGTGAAGCTGCTCGCCAGCAGGCGCGCGGACGATCAACTGCTCGATCCCGTGTGCGCGCTCGCGACGAAACTCGGACTGCCCGTGCTGCATCATATTTGGCAGCATCGCCGCCGCGAATGGCCGAATCAGGAAATTTCGGACGGCGCCGATCTCGCCCGTCTCGCCGCGCGGCATCCAAAGGCGACGTTCATTCTCGCGCATATCGGCGGCGGCGGCGACTACGCGCACACATTTCACGCGCTGAAAGATTCGCCGAATATCTTCCCGGATCTTTCGGGCAGCGGCGTCGACCGCGGGATGCTCGACGACGCGATCAAGGCGCTCGGCGCGCAGCGCCTGTTATGGGGCAGCGACATCACTATGTGCACCGGCCTCGCGAAACTGCGCGCGCTCGAGACGACGGGACTCCTCGGCGCAGATGATCTGAAAGACATTCGCTGGCGCAACGCCGCGCGGATATTTCACGCCGGTTCGTTCGAAGGGGCCTCGTGATCGACGTCAACGCGCTGATCGGGCCGTATCCGTTCCGTCAGATCCCGCATCCCGACGCGGATGTCCTCGTGCGCGTGCTCGACCGCGAGAAGATCGAACGCGCATGGGTCGGCCATTTGCCATCCGCGTTTCATCGCGATCCATCCGCCGGAAACGCCGAGTTGTTTGCGGCCCTCAAACCGCATGCGTCGCGACTGAAACCAGTCCCCACGATCCGGCCCGACTG
>DASYSH010000206.1:0-11235 GCA_036003525.1 Gemmatimonadaceae bacterium
TCTTTGTAGTTCGTTTCGCCAAGATGCAGCCAGGGTATCGAAGCGGGAATGCCGTAGAGAGACGGCCTGCCAAATGTCCATTGCGCGGTCGCCGCAAGAAATCCGGTGAACGCACCCGCGGGCCGCGGTGAAAACTCCTTCAGCGGCCCGAGCATTCGCGTGATCCCATTCCGCGCAAGCAACGCACCGCCGCCTCCGCCCGTCCATCCTTTTCCGCGGCCAAAACTGAGCACGCTCAGTCGCCCGAGCGATCCGACCGCCCTCCCCTTCCACGAACTTCCGAATCCCTGCGCAGCGTCTTCGATCGCGATGGCATCATAGCGGGCTGCGCACGTCTCAATCGCGTCCCAGTCGACGGGGATGCCGTACAGCGGAGAGACGACGACGACGCGCGCGCCGTGCGCCATTGCATGTTCGAGCGTCGCGAGATCGGGCGCAAGCGTGCGCGGGTCGACGTCATACAGCGCAACGGGCGCACCCGCGCCGACCGCGGCGGTGGCGACATCGAAACACGTGTACGCGGGGAGTGCGACCGCGGCGGGCTCTCCGAGATAACGGAGCGCGAGCCGAATCGCGAGCTCGAGCGCGTGTGTGCCGCTGTCGAGGAGGAGCGCGTCGTCGGCGTCGTACAATTTTTGCAGAAATCCCGCGAGGCGGGGCCGCGCATCGTCGCGCCACGGAAGCGTGTCCGTCGCGGCGCGACTGAGCGCCGTGCCGGAGAGCGGCGTATGCACCGGCATCACGCGCGTAGAAGTCATGGGATGCGCACCGCGATCACCGGACCGAGCCGGTTCGCAATTGAAAGTGGAAGGCGTTTCCAGCATGCGGCCGCCGCGCGGAAAATCGGGCGCGTCGGCGTCGGTGTCGCCGTCATCTCACCGCGCGACCACTGCGCCCACGGAAGGGCGATGTCGCTCCCGCCCCACTGGCGTTTGAACGCATGCGTGTTTCCGCCCGGCGAGCATCTGCCAAAATCAAAGATGCCGATGCCCCGCTCGATCATTCGCTGCATGAACGACCAATAGAGCAGCATGTTGGGCGCCTGCCTGCGGAATTCCCGCAGCGACGACGCCCACACCATTTCGAACTCGTTGCGCCACATGAATCCGCACCCCGCCGCAATCGGCTGCTCCCCGCGATAGACGACGCCGAACTCCACGGCGTCCGGAAATACAGACGCGAGCCGGTCGAACAGGGCGCGAGGCAACACCGGAGTTCCGAGGGAGCGCATGTCGCGCGCGAACACTTCATAGAATGCATCGCGCTGATCGAGACCGAATCTCGGCTCGAAGCCTTCCTTCTGCGGCCGCCGAATCTGACTGCGCAGCTTCGACGGAAATGATGTCCAGAGCAGCGTCGTGTCGGCCGGCAATTCCCGGTGGACGGTGATCTTCCGGTCTGACCGCGTGACATCGCCGTCGACCGGCGCGCGCGAGCGGAGTTCGAGAAGATCCGCGCCGCTGCGTCGGGCTTCAGCCTGCGCCCAGTTTGCGAGCGCGCGCACGGCGCCCGGCGCTCCGATCGGACCACCTGCGTTGAGAAACGGCATCGAAACGAGAAAGTGTCCGAAGATCGGGCTCCGAACGCGCACGAGCGGCAGCACTCCCTGCCATTCGCCGTGGTCGTCGCGCGCGACGAGTGAAAACGTCTCGTGCCCAAGGACGTCGGCCATGATCCCGCGCCAGCCGGCAACGTGGCAAAACGTGCTCGAACCCGCGGCGTCGACGTATGCGTTCCATGTCGCGTCGTCACCGCTGAACTGCTGTATCGTCGTCATGCCGGCACCAGCGTGTCCGCGATGGAGGCGAATTGAAATTCGTGCAGCAGGCGCTCGAGACGCGGCGCGGTGCGCCGCAGTCCGGTGTAATGCCTGAATCGCGCGTGCCATGACGCGCGAATGCGCGGCTGGTCGGGATCGATCTCCCACGGATGCACGTAGAATGTGCCCGCGGCATTGCGCCGCTCGCATTCGTGAAATGCCGCGCGTGTGATTCCGTATGGAAAGAGACGGAAGTAGGCGCCGCCGCCCGCGGGAATCGAAACGCCGAACTGCCGGATCGTCATCGGCGGAATTTCGAGGAGGCGCCCCGACGGACGGTCGATCCAATGCGGATCCTGCGGTGCATCGGGATAGCCGTAGCCGCCGGGACGCCGGATGGGGAATAGACTCGAGTCGTAGCGATAGCCTTCCTCGAGCAGCACATCGAACGCCCATTCGTATCCGGGCACGATCGAAAAACTCGGCGCGCGAAATCCCGTCACCGGCGCGCCGACGAGGGCTTCGAGCTGGTGCTTCGTGCGGCGAACAGAACTGCGGAATTCGTCGGGACGCTGAACCGGAATTCTGCGATGATCCCATCCATGCGACGCGATCTCATGGCCCGCGCGCGCGATCGACACGACGACGCCCGGATGCTGCTCGGCGATCCATCCGAGCACGAAGAACGTGCCCTTTGCGTTCGAGCGATCGAGCATATCGAGCAGGCGCGCGATGCTGTTTCGCACGCGGCTGGGCTGCATCGGCCATGTCGAGCGATCGACCACTCCATCGAATGCCGACACCTGGAAGTGCTCCTCGACATCGACCGTGAAATGATGACGGATCATGATCTGTCGCTCGCAATCGTCGCCGCAAGTTCGCCGGCGCACCGGTCGAGGCGCGCAAATACATCTACGAACGCGTCCGCCGGCTGGTCCCACGGATCGTGAATGGACCGCCGCGCGATGGGCGCCGGGTCGAGATCGCCGAGCAGAATGACTTCGGCGTCGACGCCGTTCATCTGCCGAACCGCGCGCGCCTGTGCGCGATCCATGACGATGATGAGCTGGGCGGAATGCACCAGTTCGCTCGTGACGATGCGTGAGCGATGCGTACGCAGGTCCACGCCGCGCCGGCGCGCCACCTCGAGCGCTTCGTTCGGCACCGGGCGATCGGCGCCGAGGAATCCGGCGGATTTTACGTTCACGCCGCGCGGCCGGAGCAGCCGGTCGAGCACGGCCGCCGCGTATGGGCTGCGACAAATATTTCCGCGACACAGCACGAGCACATTCTTGATTCGCTCGCCGCGGCGCAACGACGCGCGCAGCACCGGACGACGCAGCGCATGGAGCAATCGGTCGGGAAGATATTTGATTCGCCGCACCCATGACGCGAACGCCTTTCCAGCGCGCGAAAGCGAGCCCGCGGTCTTTGCGGCGCTCTTGTGCACAAGGACCGGCCGCGCCAGCGCGACGTGCGTTTTGGCATGGTTGCGAACTCCGAGATGGATCGGCGAACGCGCCAGACATTCGAGAATCCATGAGAGTGCGACATCGCCCCACTCCGGCCAGAGCGGACGATCCATGAAGCGCAGACGGCCGAAGTTGATTGCGTGGAGCGAGACCACCCGGAATTCAGACTTCTGCAGAATCCGGCAGAAGTCGCGTTCGTTCCAGTAGCGCAGATAGTTCGCATAGAAGCCGGTCTTCCAATCCACCGGAGTGATCCGTTTCCCCGTCACGATCTGTTTGATTCCCAGATACACCGCGTCGCCGATCGCGCTCAGCGCGCGCGTTGCGCGCTCGAGCGTTGCGAACTCGCTCGCCCACGAAATAACGAGGTGGCCGCCTGGACGGAGCACCCGGCGAATCTCCGTGAGTGTTTGGACCGGATCGGCGACGTATCCGATGACACCGTTCAAGAGAACGGCGTCGAACTCACCATCTTCGAACGGGAGCGAGTTGGCGTCGCCGAGAATCCAGGTCGGACCGGGATTTTCCGCGGCGGCCTGCTGCAGCATTCCAAGAGACGAATCGACGCAATGCACGCGCCATCCCCGCGCATGCGCCTGAGCTGCCTGAGCGCCCGCACCGCTGCCGATTTCCAGCAGCCTCGGATCGTGCGCGGGGCGCACCGACTCGAGCCATTCGAGCGCGATTGCCGCGCGCAACTGAAAATTGCGTCCGTCAAAATCCCGGCGCCGGTAAATCTCGCGCCACTGCGATGAGCGGGCCGTGAAGAATCCCGCCACCGCACTCTGCCGCTGCGCCTCCACGTGGGGCTGCGTCATTTTGCCTGCCGCTTGAAGAGTTGCCAGAGGAACGGCGCGGGATCGTCGACGGCGAAGAATGCCCAGCACCGCACGCTCGCAAGCGAGCGGAGATACCTGGCCCACGTCCACGCGCCGGTTCGGCGATACGCGATCAGCGCGGCGAAGTCGCGCGAAAAGTCGAGCCACGACGCGCCGTCCTGCTGTGCGAGCGCCGGCACGCGCTGCCCGGTGATTGCGGCGTACGCGGCGACGGGAAAGTTGCAGCCGCAGCGCGAAGGCAGTTCGGTCCACGTTCCATAGCGGCAGTTGATCTCGATCAAGCGGAATTCATTTTTCCGCGCATCGCGCTTGAACTGGAGAATCGCGAAGCCGGTGTAGCGCATTTTCTCGACGATCTGCGTTGCAGCCGATATCAGCTGCTCATTCCGCCGGCTCGTCACTGCGGTGCCAACACCCGCGTCCGGCGGCCATGCGCGCGCTTTCATTCCGGTGAATGACCCGACGACGCGGCCGCGCGGATCGACGTACACATGCACCGAGGCCAGCTCGCTGTCCGCGCCATGGATGTACTCCTGCACGACGATCTCGGTCATTCCGTGCCGCGCGAACAACCGGTACGACGCGATCAGCTCCGCCGCGGATTTCACCTGCCACCCCTTTCCGGCGCGCCGAACTTGTGGCGGCAGATTCGCCGCCGCCTCGCCGTGCGCCGGTTTCACGAACACGGGATATTCGAGACGCGGCGCGAGCGCCTGCATCGTCGCGAGATTTCGGGGAATCCACGTCTTCGGGACCGGGAGCGCGAGCCGCGCCGCCACACGCGCAAAGCGCGATTTGTCGAGGCAGTTCGCGACCGTGCGATCGTCGGGCAGATCGTGATCGACGACGTCCGCGATTTGGTCGCGGCAGCGCGAGAGAAACCGCAGCGTGCGATCGCCGCTCGCCAGCAGCACCGGGCGCGCGGACAGACTCTTCGCCACGGCCCGAATGCGGGCGACGCGCTCGGCGTCGGGCGCGCTCGCATGCGGGAACGCGTGCGTTTGCGTAACATATCGCGACTGCGCGGTGACCGAAGCGCGTCCGGTCGTCAGCAGATGCACGCGAATGCCCGCGAACCCGAGCGACCGCACGAGTCCGAGATCGGCGCGCGAACCGCCGTCGATCACGAGCACCGGGCGGGAAATATCGAGACGCGCCTGCGGAGCGGGCGCGATCGCTCCATCGCTCGTGCGCGGAATGTACGGAACCGTGTCGCGCACGGCGGGCAACGGCTTCGCGCCGGCGGTCATCATCCACGCATCGTCGCGCATGGTCAGTACGCCATGCCGCGAAGCACGAGGCGGCAGCTGCGCCGCAAACTCACCGTCTCGGGAAGTCCGTCGGAACGCACGGACCAGCGAACCGTCGACGCGCCGCCTGGATGCTCGATCGTGATCAGCGCCTCCGGGCCGGGCTCCGCCTCGCACGATTCGAGCACGGTTCCGCTCAGACAGCACGCGACCGCAAGCGTCACCGCCCCAGTGACCGCGAAGCCGGGATGACTCCATCGCTCGCGCGGATAGAGAATCCGGGCGCGCACCACGCCGGCGCGATCGCTCACGGGCGCGACGAGGCACACTTTCAGCGCCCGCGGGCTGTCGATCCGCGATGCAATCTCGTCTGCGATCGCGGTGATGACGTCGAACGTCGCAGGCGAGACATCCGTCAAAACGGGATCCGCGATTCCGATGTCGCGACTGTCGATGAACACATAATCGTTCAGCGCGGTGACAACGCTGCATCGGATCGCGAAGCCATCCGACACGACGATTCGCTCGAGCGGCGCGCCGAGCGGCAGCACGCTCGCCGCGCCGCGCGGAACCGGATCGACGAATACCAGACGCACCGCGCCGCCGTGCCTGTCGCCCGGCGCCCACTCGGCGCGCAATCTTTTCCCTGTGTTCAGCATGTGCAGCCATGCAGCACCGCCCGTTTCGGGGGCGCCGCACCAGCCATACAGCGACGCGAACAACGGAATACCGGCGGCGAGGTTACCGCATTCAGAGCCGTAATCGATGGCCGAAAGCGCGTCGTCAACCTGGCCGAACGTGTACGTGATCACGGGGATGCCGTCGGGTCCGGGCGGCGCGCGATCGACGATGCCGAGCTTCCGGAGCGCGGGACGCTCGCCGCCGAGTCCGTCGGCGACTTCGCCGTCCTGGGCGCCGAAGAAGCGGAGCAGCAGCGAGTCACGTTCCATGGAGTCGCGCGGAAGATCCATGCGACGCACGTACATCCCGCGGCTCGTGCCGGCGCGTATCAGCGCAATGGGTGTCCCGCCGATCGCGCGGCTCTCGGCGCTGACGATGTCGAGATTCATCCGGCGCAGTTCGCGTGATGAGTTCACGCGTCCGGCGAGGGGCGTTCCCTCGCGCGGTACGCGCCTTCTCTCTATCTGCCCGGACCGATGGGTCGGCTGCTCATGGTGCGTCATCGACCGTGAAGGGAAGCAACCTTCGTACCATCGCGGCCCGACCTGACGAGTCCGCGCCACGGGTTATTGTGTGCGCAGCGCCCGGCCGGACTGTGCGCCGTACCCGACAACTGCGGCGCCCGCGCCATACCGAATTAGACTGGGAAAGGTTGAACTCCCCCTGGATGGCGATGAGTATCGCGAGTGCGGCCCACGAGGTGATCCATCGTGGATCGGTGCCCGCGCGACGGAGCATCCACCAGCCGGCGGCGATCACCGGCGCTTCGAATGCAAAGTCGAACGCGGGCCAGCGGTACAGGTTGAATCCGATCAATGGACCGTGCGCCCAAAGAAGTTTTTCGCCGGTGAGGTAGTCGACGAGCAGGTGGAGCACCACCATGAACCCGACCATCACTGCGGCGCTGCCGTTGCGCAGGTGCACGAACGCCGCGATCGACAGCACCAGCGTGAGGATCGCGATCGCGGGCAGCGAGTGCGAATAGAGGCCGTCGGGATTGCACAGACGCGACATCGACTCGGCGATGTTCACGGCATCGGGCGCGATCGATGCGGCCAGCAACCACGCGAGCGGCACATCGCGACGGAGCGCGCGGGCGCCCATCGCGATGCCGACGTGACCAACGATCATTCCTGTTTCGCGAGCGCCGCCTGCGCTGCCGCCATTCGCGCGATCGGCACGCGGAACGGCGAGCATGACACATAATCCAGTCCGAGTTTGTCGAAGAACTTCACCGACGACGGTTCCCCGCCGTGTTCTCCACAGATTCCCATCTTGAGTCCCGCCTTCTGCCCCCGCCCCTTGTCGACCGCGATGCCGATCAGCTGGCCGACACCGTCTGTGTCGAGCACGCGAAACGGATCTTCGGGCAGGATACGCTTCTCGACGTAGAGCGGCAGGAATTTCCCGGCATCGTCGCGAGACAGTCCGAGCGTCGTCTGCGTAAGGTCGTTCGTGCCGAATGAAAAGAAATCGGCACGGGCGGCGATCCGGTCGGCCGTGAGAGCGGCACGCGGCAGTTCGATCATCGTGCCCACGAGATAATCGACATCCTCGCCCATCCGTTCGAAGGTTTCGCCCGCGACACGATCGACGATCTCACGCTGGTCATCGAATTCCTTAACGGTCGCGACGAGCGGAATCATGATTTCCGGAAACACATCGTGCCCCGCGCGCTTCGCGAGCACGGCAGCCTCGAAAATCGCTCGCGCCTGCATTTCCGTGACTTCGGGATACGTAATTCCGAGACGGCAACCGCGATGTCCGAGCATCGGATTCGTCTCGCGCAGAGATTCCACGAGACGATTCACAGCCAGGCGCGTCACGCCCAGCGTGCGCGCGAGAAGCTTGGATTCCTCGCCGCCGTGCGGCAGGAATTCATGGAGCGGCGGATCGAGCAGGCGGATCGTGACGGGAAGGCCGGCCATCGCCTCGAAGATTCCCTCGAAATCCGACCGCTGCATCGGCAGCAATTTGTCGAGCGCGCGGCGCCGCCCCGCCTCGTCGTGCGCCAGGATCATCTCGCGCATGGAGGTGATGCGGTCGCCCTTGAAGAACATGTGTTCGGTGCGGCAAAGTCCGATCCCCTCAGCGCCGAAACTCCGCGCAATGCGCGCGTCATGCGGCGTGTCCGCGTTCGCGCGCACGCGCAGACGACGCGCACTGTCCGCCCATGAGAGCAATTCTTTGTACGATCGATACACCGGCGCGGAGTCCGGGCACAGCGCGCCATCGATCACGCGCATCACCTCGCTCGGCACCGTGGGAAGATCGCCGGAAAACACCTGCCCGGTTCCGCCATCCAGCGTGATCCAGTCGCCTTCCTCCACGGTGGTCCCGTTCACGCCGAAACGGCGCTCCGCCGCGTCGACATTCATCGCGTGGCAGCCGACGACCGCGCACTTCCCCATTCCGCGCGCGACGACCGCGGCATGGCTGGTCATGCCACCGCGTGCCGTGAGCACGGCCCGCGCCGCGACGATGCCGTGAAAGTCTTCGGGCGTCGTCTCTTCGCGAACGAGAATGATCTGCTCACCACGCGCGGCGCGGCTCTCCGCGACGTCGGCGTCGAACACGACGATCCCGCTCGCGGCGCCCGGACTTGCCGGCAGCCCCTCGCACAGCAACTGTGCGTCCGCGTCCGGATCGAGCACCGGATGCAGCAGCTGGTCGAGTTGCGCGGGCTGCACGCGCAGCACCGCTTCATCGCGCGTGATGAGCCCTTCGCCAACCATTTCGTGCGCGATGCGCACGGCGGCAGCGACGGTGCGCTTTCCGTTTCGCGTCTGGAGCATGTAGAGCTTGCCGCGCTCGACCGTGAACTCCAGATCCTGCATATCGCGCAAATGATTTTCGAGCAGGTTCTGCACGCGCAGCAGCTCCGCGAACGCCCCCGGAAGCTGGGTCTCCATCTCGGCGATCGGCCGCGGCGTGCGCGCCCCTGAAACGACATCTTCGCCCTGCGCATTCACCAGAAACTCGCCATAAAACCGGCGCTCTCCCGTCGACGGATTTCGCGTGAACGCGACTCCGGTGCCGGAATCATTTCCGAGGTTGCCGAATACCATCGCCATCACGTTGACCGCGGTTCCGGGCGTGTCCGAAATGCGGTTTACCCGGCGGTAGTCCTTCGCCTTTTTCAGCGTCCATGATTTCCATACGGCTTCGATCGCGCCCCAAAGCTGATCGGCAGGCGCCATCGGCAGATCGTGACCCATGACATGGCGGACGAGCGCCTTGTATTCCACCACGAGCTGCCGAAGCTCGCTCGCGGGAATCTCAGCGTCCGACTGCGCGCCGCACAGAACGCGCCGGTTGCACAGCAGTGATTCGAATCGCTGCATCGGCACACCGAGCACGACGCTGCCGTACATCTGGAGAAAGCGGCGGTACGAATCGAATGCGAACCGTGCGTCGCCGCTCTGCGCGGCCAATCCTTCCACGGTGTCGTCATTGAGGCCGAGGTTCAGGATCGTCTCCATCATCCCGGGCATCGAAACACGCGCACCGGAGCGAACCGACACGAGCAGCGGATTGTCGCGATCCCCGAAGCGCCGGCCCGCCGCCTCTTCCAGCCGCGTGAGCGCGGTGAGCACGTCTGCGCGGAGTTCCTGCGGAAAGTCACCGTCGCGGAGGAATGCATCACAGAGCGTCGTCGCGAGGGTGAATCCCGGTGGCACCGGGATCCCCATGTTCGTCATCTCGTGAAGATTGCCGCCTTTGCCGCCGAGGAGGTCGTGCCACTCGCGGGTGCCTTCGGCTTTGCCGTTTCCGAATGAGAATACGTTCTGTGGCATGATCAACCCTCGTACACGATGACACGGTCACGGCCTGCGCGCTTCGCGGCATACAGCGCCATGTCCGCGGCACGGATCAGTGCGCTCGCCGTGGTGCCGTGCTCGCCGGCAATCGCAATGCCGACGGACAGCGTCATCGGCGGCAGACTGCCCGCGACATCAGGGAACGGAATTTTTCTGACACTATCGCGGATCTGATCGACGCACCGCTTCGCATCGTCGACCGACGAATCCGGCAGCACGAGCAGGAACTCCTCGCCGCCATAGCGAATCGCCATGTCGCTCTTCCGGAGTGATTCCGTGAGCAGGCTGCCGACTTCACGCAGCACGACGTCGCCCGCATGGTGTCCGAGCGTGTCGTTGAGGCGCTTGAATTGGTCGAGATCGAGCATCGCGATGCAAAGCGGCGACCCGGCGCGCGCCGAACGGTGCAATTCGCGCGGGAGATATTCTTCGAGATACCGGATGTTGTAGAGGCCCGTGAGCGCGTCGTGCGTCGCCTGCTCCTTGAGCTTGGCGCGAAGGCGGAGATTCGACAGCGAGAGTTTGATTGCCTCTCCCATCGATTGCGCGAGCTGATGATCGCTCTCGAGCGATTCACGATCCGTTCCGCCGCCGCCGATGATGGTGAGCAGGCCGAGCGTTTCGCCCTGCACGGTGAGCGGAACGCAATAGGTGCCGCCTTCGGGCTGGCTGGTGAAGTGCGCGCACCATAGACGCCCTTCGCTTTCCGATGCCTCGTGCGGCTGTCCGCGCCGGATCGCCCAGCAATCTTCCATGCCGAACAGGGTTTGCATCCGGGTCTCGCCTCCCCAGCGCGCGACGGTCTCGAGGCGGCCGTCCGGCGACTGAACGATGGCGCATGCACCGGGCCTCAACTCGAACAGTTCACCCGCCAGGAGGGCGATTACTTTGTAAGCCTCCTCTGCCGACGTGCAGCTTTGGAGGAGCTCGTTCAGGCGATTGATCACCCGCATTTGCTCGTCACGCCGTTTCAGCACGACGAGGAGCGCGGCCATCGACTCCTGTTCCTTTCGCGCGTCGTGTTCGGCCATGACGCGGTCGGTGATCTCGCGAAAATTGAACTGCACGACGTCTTTGCCGGCCGCCACGTACTTGCTGCCGACGATTTCAACGTGCTTGACCCCGTGCGTCTTTGTTTCGAGCGGGAGGTCGTCGTAACGGACGTGGTCGGTATGGCGAAGTTCGCGAAACTTGGTCTTGATCGCCGACGCGTCACGAAACGGCGTGAGTTCCCACAGCGTGTTTCCGATGATGGTGTCCCACGGATACTCGAGCAGCGTGCACAAGCACGGGTTCGCGTCGACCACGATCCCGGTTTCGCCGTCCAGAATCATGATTCCGTGCGGCGTCGTCTCGAACAGGCGGCGATACCGGATTTCGGAGTCTCGCAGCGCGATGTGCATCACGATGCGC
>DASYSH010000207.1:0-5011 GCA_036003525.1 Gemmatimonadaceae bacterium
CGGACGGCGTGAAGAATATCATGAAGGAAGAGACGTATCCCGGCTCGGCGAACCTGCCGCTGTTCATTCTGGCGCCGGCGATCTCGTTCATTCCGGCGATGATCACGTGGGCCGTGATCCCGTTCGCGAGCCCGCTGCCGACGCCGTGGGGCCGCATCGACATGGTCGTCGCGGATCTGCCGGTTGGATTTTTGTTCTGCCTGGCTATTTCCTCACTCGGTGTATATGGAATCGTGCTCGCTGGCTGGAGCTCGAACAACAAGTACGCGCTGCTCGGCGGCCTCCGGTCGAGCGCGCAGATGATCAGCTACGAAATCGCGATGGGCATGTCGACGGTCTGCGTGCTTCTGCTCTCGGGCAACGTCTCGATCAGCAAGATCATCCAGCAGCAGGCGACGATGGGCTGGAACGTGCTGCTGCTTTCGATTGCGTTTTTCATTTTTCTGGTGGCGGCGTTCGCCGAGACGAACCGGTTGCCGTTCGACCTTCCGGAAGCGGAATCCGAGCTGATCGCCGGATACCACACGGAATATTCGGCGATGAAGTTCTCGCTCTTTTTCATCGCCGAGTACGCGAACATGGTGACGGCGAGCGCGCTGATCACGTCGCTGTTCTTCGGCGGATGGGACATCCCGTTCACGCAATGGGACAACCTGCCCCCGTTCACGGTATTGAAGACGATTTTGACGCTCGGCGCATTCCTCACGAAGGTTTTGTTCTTCCTGTTCTTCTTCATGTGGATCCGCTGGACGCTGCCGCGCTTCCGCTACGACCAGCTGATGTCGCTCGGATGGAAGCTGATGCTGCCGCTCGCGCTCGCGTACATCACGATCATCGCTACCGTGGTGCTCGTGCTCGACCGGGCCGGCGTCGCGCGCGGCCCGATGTATGGCGCGATCATGTTCGGCATGAACGTGGTGCTCGCGGTGCTGCTGTTCGTGGTGCTCGACCGCGGGCGCATCGTGAGCCCGGCGTATTCACGGCTTGACCGCGAGGACGTCGCGCGGCTGCGCTCGATCAGCACACGCGATTCGACATTGGCGGAGAAGCAGGCATGACGATTGGAGTGAAGGTTCTCGACCGGCCCATCGAAGAGGTGAGCTACATTCGCGCAACGCTCAGCGGCATGGCCCTGACGTTCAAGCATCTCGTCGATCCGCATAAGGTCACGGTGCAGTATCCCGACGAGAAGTGGGATCTCTCGCCGCGCTGGCGCGGCACGCACCGCATGCTGACGACCGAGGACGGGAAATCCAAGTGCGTGGCGTGCGGGCTGTGCCCGACCGTATGTCCCGCGAACTGCATCAAGCTCGTGCCGGGCGAGGACGAGCAGGGCAACCGCTATCCGCTCGTATTCGAGATCGACGAATTCCGCTGCATTTTCTGCGGCTACTGCCAGGAAGTGTGCCCGGAGGAGGCGATCCATCTGGGCCGTCACTACGAGAACTCGGAGTATTCACGGGACAAGTTCGTCTACGATCTCGAGCGCCTGAGCACGCAGACCCATCCGGTTTGCGAGATGTGGGATCCTGCAGATCCGAAGGGTGAGTGAGCAGATGCAGAACGAATTTCTTCCGCTCCTCTACTCGTTTCACTTCTATCTCTTCGGTCTCATCGCGATCGCCGCGGCGCTCGCGTTCGTGACGCGCAAGAGTCCGGTGGCCGCCGCGATGTGGCTGGTGGTCACGATGTTCGCGCTCGCCGCGCTTTACGTGATGATGGACGCGCAGTTCATCGGCGTGATGCAGGTGCTCGTGTACGCCGGCGCGATCATGGTCGTGTTCCTGTTCGTCGTCATGCTGCTGAATCTGGGGCACCCGTCGGAAATTTCCGACATGCGCGGGAAGTGGGGCAGGATATTCGGCGGCTTCGTCGGCCTCGCGCTGCTCGCCGAGGTGCTGACGCTCACGCGCAACCCGATGGATCTGCGGCTGATCGTGCCGGCCATCCCCGCGTCGGTGAATGCGACCGGCGGCATCATCGGCAACGTCGCGGGCTCGCTCTTCCATGACTACCTGCTGGCCTTCGAACTCACGAGCGTGCTCCTGCTGATCGCGATCGCGGGCGCCGTGGTGCTCGGAAAAAAGAGGAACGCGAACTCATGATCGCCGAAGCGCTCACTCTATCCGCGGTGCTGTTCGCGATCGGCGTGATCGGCGTGCTGACGCGCCGCAACGCGATCATCGTGTTCATGTGCGTGGAGCTGATGCTCAACGCCGTGAATCTCAGTTTCGTCGCGCTGTCGAAGTTGTACGGGGCGACGGGGCAGGTCTTCGTCATTTTCGTGATGACCGTGGCCGCGGCCGAAGCGGCGGTGGGACTCGCGATCATCATCTCGATCTTCAGGCACCAGGAAAGCGTGAATCTCAAGGACATCAACTTGCTGCGCGGCTGACGATGCTTCAGGCACCGACCCCCACCGGGCATCCGCTGTCCGATACCGTCGCGCAGTTCGTGTGGCTGCTGCCCCTGCTGCCGCTGCTCGGCTTCGTGCTCAACGGCGCGCTGTCGCTGAAAGCCGCGGCGAAAATCGGCCCGTCTGATCCGTCGGCGAACGGGCACGATCACGGTGACGCGCATTCCGACGGCGCGGGCGCCGCCGTCCACCATACGGAAGCCGATCACGACGACTCGCACATTTCGCACGACGATCATCCCGTCGTGCGGCACCGGTATGCCGGCCTGGTAAGTCTCATCGGCCCGGGCGTGCTCGTCCTCGCGTTCGGCCTCGCCGTCGCGATCTTCACCGCGATGCGCTCGGTCGATATGGCGCAGCCGTTCGTCGACACGCTCTTCCGGTGGATGCCCGTGAGCGACATGCGGATCGACGTCGCGCTCCAGCTCGATCCGCTCTCGATGGTGATGGTGCTCGTCATTACCGGCATCGGCGCGCTGATTCACATTTTCAGCGTCGGCTACATGCAGGACGATCCCGGATACCCGCGCTACTTCGCGTATCTGAACCTGTTCGTCTTCTTCATGCTGCTGCTGGTGCTCGGCGCGAATTACCCCGTGATGTTCGTCGGGTGGGAGGGCGTGGGTCTCTGTTCGTATCTGCTGATCGGATTCTGGTTCTCCGATAAAGCCAACGCGGACGCGGGCAAGAAGGCGTTCATCGTGAATCGCATCGGCGACTTCGGATTCCTGATCGCCATGTTCCTGCTGTTCGCGAACACCGGGGCGCTCGACTTTGCCGGCATCGCGGCGAACATCGACAAGCTGCCGGCCGGCGGCGCGGTCGTCACCGCGATCTGCCTGTTCTTCTTTCTGGGCTGCACGGGCAAGAGCGCGCAAATCCCGCTCTATATCTGGCTGCCCGATGCGATGGCCGGCCCGACACCCGTCTCCGCACTGATCCACGCGGCGACGATGGTCACCGCCGGCGTCTATCTCATTGCCCGCAGTTCGCTGCTCTTCTCGATGGCGCCGGTCGCGTCACTGACCGTCGCGCTCGTCGGCGGCCTTACCGCGCTGTTCGCCGCGACGATCGGCCTCAAGCAGTGGGACATCAAGAAAGTCCTCGCATATTCGACCGTCTCGCAGCTCGGCTACATGTTCGTCGGCGTCGGCGTCGGCGCGTACACGGCAGGCGTGTTCCATCTCGTGACGCACGCATTTTTCAAAGCGCTCCTGTTCCTGGGCTCCGGGTCGATAATTTTCGCGATGCACCGGGCGTATCACGCAGCGCACAATCATTCCGATGATGCGCAGGACATGCGCAACATGGGCGGCCTCAAGAAGTACATGCCCGTGACGTGGGTGCTGATGTGGGTTGCGACGCTCGCGATCGCCGGAATTCCCGTCTTCTCCGGCTTCGTGTCGAAGGACGCGATCCTCGGCGCGGTGTTCGAGCGCGCGCAGGGTTCGACGCTCGCGAGTTCCGCGCTGCTGGGAATTCCGGGGAGCACCATCTTGTACATCGTGTACGCGTTCGGTCTCGCAGCCGCGCTGCTGACCGCGATCTACATGACGCGTATGATGCTCTACACGTTCCACGGCCCGAACCGCACCGGCGCCGGCGCGGAAGCGAGCCTGCGCGAAGCACCCTGGATCATGACCGGACCGCTCGTCGTCCTCGGCGTGCTCAGCGCGGTCGGCGGATGGCTCAACCTGCCCGAGTTCCTGCCGCTGGGACCGCAGGGCGTATTCGATAAATGGCTCGAGCCCGTCGTCGGCGACGCCACGACGCGCATCGCTGCGGGTGGCGGCGCACTCGCGCCGTCGACGGAGCAGGCGCTGATCGGCACCGCAGTCGCCATCGCGATTGCGGGCATCGCGATCGCAGTCGTGCGCTTGAAGCCCGCGGCGCTGGTTCCGAAAAAGAATTCGCCCGAGGCCACCGGGTTTGCGAAGGTGCTCGAGCACAAGTACTACGTGGACGAAGCCTACGACAAGGCGATCGTTCAGCCGGTCGTGAACGGATCCAAGTACATCCTCTGGAAAGGCGTCGACGTCGGCATCATCGACGGCTTGTTCGTGAACGGCGCCGCGCTGTTCGCCCGGGCGGCTGGATGGATGGGATCGCAGCTGCAGTCCGGACAGATCGGCACGTACGCGTGGGTCCTGGTGCTCGGCGTCATTGCGCTGCTCGGCGCGTTCGCACGGGTCCACTAAGCGCCGCCAACTATCTATGAATGATTTCCTGACGACGCTGCACTACAACAGCTGGATCCTTCCCGTTCTGCTTCTTCTCCCGATCGCGGGAGCGGTGGCGGTGTGGGTGCACGGCAGGATATCGCCGATGACCACACCGGAACAGACCGACGCGACGACGCGCCAGCTGCGCCGGATTGTTTTCGCGATCTTCATGGCCGAGGCGATCCTCTCGCTCGGACTCTGGTGGTCGGTCGACACCTCGTCGTCGAACTGGCAGGCGTACTACACGCGGCCGTGGATCCCGATGTGGGGCATGAAAATCACGCTCGGCATCGATGGCATCGCGGAGATGCTCATCCTGATGACGACGCTGATCATGCCGCTCGCCGTCCTCGGCGGCTGGACGAGCATCAAA
>DASYSH010000208.1:0-2869 GCA_036003525.1 Gemmatimonadaceae bacterium
GCTGAACGTGACGCCTTCGACGCCGCGCAGCAGCCGCGCGTGATGGTAGCCGAGGCTTCCGGTGCCCGCGACGCCGACTCGTATCCTCTGCGTCATACCGTCACGCCGCGACCACTTGCCTCGACGAAGTCGATCAGCGCTTTCACTTCGTCGTACGGCTTCAGATCGCGTGCGGCGTGCTCGAGCGCCTGGCTCACGTTCAGCTCCGATCGGAAGAACAGCCGGTACGCCTTCTTGAGTTCTGCGATGACATCTTCATTGAACCCGCGGCGCTGCAGTCCGACCGTGTTGAGTCCGTACAGCTTGATCGGGCTGCCGACGGCCTTCACGTACGGCGGCACATCTTTCTGTACGCGCGACATTCCGCCGACGAACGAGTGGCGGCCGATCTTCACGAACTGATGCACGGCGCACAGACCGGAGAGGATCACGAAATCCTCAATGGTCACATGTCCCGCAAGCTGTGTCCCGTTCGACATGATCACGTTGTCGCCAACGTGGCAGTCGTGGGCGAGATGCGAGTACGACATCAGGAAGCAGTTCGATCCGACGGTGGTCTTGTACGAGTACGCCGTGCCGCGGTTGACCGTGACATATTCGCGGATCGTCGTGTTGTCGCCGATTTCCACATGCGTGACCTCGCCCTTGAACTTGAGGTCCTGCGGGTCGCCGCCGAGCACGCTGCCGATCCCGACGGTAACATGGGAGCCGAGCGTCACGTTCTCCTGCAGCGTCGAGCGCGGCTCGAGCACGCTCCCCGATCCTACGACGCAGCCGGGGCCGACGATCACCCACGGCCCGACGACCGCGTCCTTCGCGATCTCCGCCTTCTTGTCGACGATCGCGGTCGGATGAATGCGCGGCGTCACTTGGACCGCACCATCGCGGCGACATCCGCTTCGCACGCGACTTCGCCGTCGACCGTCGCGACACAGCGCACGCGGCACACCTGGCCGCGGATCTGCACCATCGTGACCTCGGTGCGCAGCTGATCGCCCGGACGGACCGGCCGCCGGAACTTCACATTGTCGAGCGACATGATGTACACGACGCGGCGCTCATCATCCTCGAGCTTTCCCATCAGCAGCACGCCGCCGACCTGCGCCATCGCCTCGATGATCAGCACGCCGGGCATCACCGGGTGCCCCGGAAAGTGTCCCTGAAAAAACGGCTCGTTGATCGTGACGTTCTTGATGCCGACGACGCGCTTCTTCTCTTCGAATTCCAGAATGCGGTCGACGAGCAGGAACGGATACCGATGCGGCAGCACGCGCATGATTTCTTCGATGTCGATCACCTTTCCCTCCCGTTTGCTGTGCGCGATCAGTTCGCGCACGAATGTCAGCGTTCCGCGGTGACTCGGCTTGACCGCCGAAATCCTCGCCCGTACGCGTTTCCCGGCGAGGGCGAGATCGCCGACGAGATCAAGCGCCTTGTGGCGCAGAAATTCGTCCGGCCACTGCAGCGGGCTGCTCACCGAACCGTCGTCACCGAGCCCGAGCGTGTTTTCCAGCGCCACTCCCTTCACGAGCCCCTTCTGCTGCAGTGCCTCGAGGTCGCGAACCATGCCGAACGTTCGCGCCCCTGCCAGCTCCGACGCAAACAGGTCGTCGCTGATGCGCCACTTTCCGGTCTGCGTTCCCACCAGTGGATGATCGAACGTAATGGACACATCGAGATCCAAATACGGCGACGGGTGCGCGACATACACCGATTCGCCGTCGACGACGCGAATGCATTCGGCCAGTCGCAGCTCGTCGGCGGTTCCGCCGTGCCCGATCACTCCGGCCTTGCGGATCCCGTCGAGAAACGGGCGCGCGCTCCCGTCCAATATCGGAGGTTCGGCCGAGTCCATCTCGATGATGATGTCATCAATTCCAGACCCCACGATCGCGGCGAGCACATGCTCGACGGTATGCAGCGCGCCGTCGCCATCGCCGAGCTGGGTCCGGCGTTCGGCGTGGATCGCGTGATCGGCATGCGCGGGCGTCTCCGGTGCTCCGTCGAGATCCACGCGGCGAAAAACGATTCCGCTTCCCGCGTCCGCAGGCACGAACGCCAGCGTGCACTCCCGGCCGAGATGCAGGCCCACGCCGGTGAGTTCCACGCGGCTGCGAATCGTGCGGCGCTCGCTCACTTCAAATCCCGCGCGAGCAAATCTTCGAGGCGTTTCATCATCGCGCTGAGTTTGAACAGCGCGGCGCTCGCGCGGAGCGATTCGCGGTGCGGCCGCGCCGGGTATCCGCTCCACGTTTCGCCGGCGGGCACGTCGCTGATCACGCCGGCCTGCGCCGCGAGACGCGCGCCGCCGCCGATGGTGAGATGTCCCGCGATTCCCACCTGACCAGCGAGAATCGCTCCGTCTTCCACACGGCTGCTGCCGGCGATGCCGACCTGCGCCATCAGCAAACACAGCCGGCCGACGCGCACATTGTGTCCGAGATGCACGAGGTTGTCGATCTTCGTTCCCGCGCCGACGACGGTGTCATCGATGCTGCCGCGGTCGATCGTCGAGTTCGCGCCGATCTCGACGTCATCGCCGATCAGGCAGCGTCCGACGTGCGGAATTTTTTCATGCGCGGCGCCGCGAAATACGTAACCGAACCCGTCGCTTCCGATCCGCGCGCCGCTGTGGATCGTCACGCGGTCGCCGAGCGTCGTGCCGGGGTACAGCGTGACGTGCGGGAAGAGTTTGGCGTCGGCGCCGACATGGACGCCCGAACCGACCACGCTGTGAGACCCGATCCAGGCGCGATCGCCGATGACGGCGCCATCGCGAATCACCGCGTACGGCTCGATCGCCGCACCGGCGCCGATGGTCGCCGTCGGCGAGATAACCGCGGTCGGGTGGATGCCGGACTCGCGCGCG
>DASYSH010000209.1:0-3178 GCA_036003525.1 Gemmatimonadaceae bacterium
ATTCAGGTGCGCTACCGGACTGCGCTACGTCCCGTCTATCGGAAGGCGGAATCTAGCCCCCCACATCAGCTAACGGTACCCGCGCTCTGCTATCCCTCCACCAGCTGCCCACTCAACTCCCAGAGCCGTTCCGCCATCGCCTTGTCGATCGCCCAGCTCCGAACGCCCGTGAGCGACTTGCTGTCGTCCGGCACGATCGGCGAGATATCGCAATCGGCACAGTAGACGCCGCCGAGACCGTCGAGCTGCGCGGTCGTTGCGCACCAAACCGTCGTCGCCGCGCCCTGCTCCACCGTCTTCGTGCTGCTCTGATCGAGCGACCCGTCCGGGCGCCGGATTCCGGCCGCGATGAGGTCCTCGATGCTGATGTAGCGCACGAGCTCGGTATCGAGAATTCGTCCCGGGTGCACGGCGAACGCCCGCACGCCGCGATCCTTCACGCGCGCATCGAGCTCGACCGCGAACAACGAGTTCGCTGATTTCGACTGGCCGTACGCCTTCCACTTGTCATACGGCCGGTTCAAAAAATTCGGATCGTCGAAATCGACGCCGCTGAAGCGATGTCCGGCAGATGTGAGCGAAACGACGCACGCGCCGCGCCGCTCGAGCGCGGGCAGCAGCCGGTTGGTGAGCTGGAAGTGTCCCAGATGATTCGTGGCGAACTGCATCTCATAGCCGCGCGCGTCGCGCATGAGCGGCGTCGCCATGATCCCGGCGTTGTTGATCAGAAGGTCGATCGCATCCACTGACGCGAGCACGTCGTCCGCGAATCGGTCGATCGACGCGCGGTCCGCGAGATCGAGCGGACGCACGGTCACGCGTGGAATGCCGGCGAGATTCTTCGTCGCCTTCTCAACGTCGCGAGCGCCGGCAATAATCTCGGCGCCGCGGTCGGCGAGCACCCGCGTCGTCTCGAGACCGAGACCGGCATAGCCGCCGGTGATGACGACGCGTTTTCCGGTGAGGTCGGCGGTGGCCGCGATTTCACGAGCGGTCGTGCGCTCGCCGAAGCCGGAATTGATTGGGTGCTGGCTCGTCTCCATCCGATAAAAATACTCATCGCCTGGTACCGATGCTGGCGAAGCGCGAAGGCGTTTATCCTTCTAGAGTGCGCCCACACCTCTCACTCCCGCCCGACTCCCCACTCCCACCCACCCCCGCCGACCGCCTCTCGGTCCTGCTCTTCATTCTCATCCCGTGGGTCGCGATGTACTTCGCCATCCAAGCGATCGGCGTCCCGACGAATCGTATAGATCTTTCGTTCCCCTTCGAAAACCGCTGGCCCGTCCCGCAATGGACGGTGCTCATCTACGTCAGCGCATATCTCCAGGCCCCGCTCGCGGTCCTCATGGCCGCATCGCAGCGCGGACTCCGCCGCTTCGCATTCGCCGGCATCATCGCGAGCATCGTCATCGGCTTCTGCTGGATCGCGATCCCCGCGGTCGTCGTGCACCGCCCCGACGCGCCGCACGGGTTCATCGGCGAGATCCTGACCTTCGAACGCGCGATGGACGACGGCACGGTGAGCTTCCCATCGATGCACGTCATGTGGGCGTTCATCGCGGCGGACGTTTGGACCGATCGCTCACGCGTGCTCCAAAAACCGTGGCTGAAAATCGTCGGCTGGACTTGGGCGGTCGCAATCGCAATCACGACGATCACCACCGGCATGCACTATCTGCTCGATATTTTTGCGGCGGTGCTGGTGTACATCGTCGTGCGCGATCCGGAGCGCACATGGGCGCAGATCAGAAAGCCGTGGTTTAGAACGGCTTGAGTTCGATGGCTAGTTGCCGGCGGATTCTCCGTATGACCGCCTCGCCTCGCTCACCATCGCCGCACGTGCCGTCGCGCGGCGCGCAAAAAACTCCGTCACCTCGCCCAGGCTCTCGATGACACGAACCTTCTCGCGGAAACTCAGCGCCTGAAATTCGCGGCGTTGGATCCGCCGGTTGCCTTCCCAAGTCGCTAGCGCCCAATCGGGCTCACGCGTCATCAGACTCGTCATGCAGGCTAGAGAGTTCGGCGATGTCTGCGAGGTCCTGGGGCCGGCCGGCCGCTCGCTTGAGGCGAATCAGCGTATCCAGCCCGACGATGTGAACTGGAATCCCAGCCGCAACTTCCTCGACGAGCGCACGCTCGTACTCGACCGCGAAGTCGAACGGTTCGCTGGCGAAAATGTCGACGGGCGTCTCGGGATGCTTGTCGCTATGAAAGCCGATGACGGTCATTCCCTTCTCCTCGATCAATTTCGCGCGCCGCTCAGCGTTCGAAAGATCGGCGGCGACCACCGGCACGCGCGGCAGATAGCCGATTCCCGCGAGGGCGCGAAAAGCGTTTTCGACAGAATTCGCGTCGAGACGAACGACGAGATCGACATCGGCAGTCTGCCGGCCGTATCCGTGCGCGTTCACGGCGAGCCCGCCGACTACGATGAATGGCACACCGGCGGCGTTCAGCGTTCGGACGAGTTCTTCGAGACTCGCGAGTTTCATGGGCGAAAGCTACCTCTTTCGCGAATGCGCCGCCTTCGCCCGCCAGGTGTCAGAGCGCCTCGGCTAGCTCGCTGACGCGCTCGAAGCTTGCGTTGCGCACACCCAAATCGGCGAGCGCCTCTTCCCTGCTCCGTACGACTTTCAGGCCCGCGCGCGTTTTGTCGGCGGCGAGTTGATACATGCGGCTCATTCCAAACGTGTGATCCGCCGGCGCGACCAAATAGCGCGGCACGCCCACATCGTACGGCGCGGGCGCTTTCGCGGCGTTCTGCAACACGCCCAAAGAAACGTTGAACGCAGTCACGCCCGACATGTCGCCGATGCCCGCGACTGCACCGAGCTCCTTGCATTTCTCGCGGATGCGACCGTTGATGATGACTTGCTCGTCATCACCGTAGTCGCCTTCAACGACGATCAAAAGAATCTTGTTCTTCTTATCGAATTCAAAATGAAAGGGCATCTCTGGAGATGGCAGATGGCGGGCGGCGGATGGCAGAAAAACCTTAGTGTTCCGGCTGATGAGCGGCGCGGGTCGTCGCGGTCGCAATGCCGGGGTGAAGCGCCCCGCCCACACTATCACTTAGCTTCGGCGCCTTCTTGCCCTTACTGAAGCGGTGCTTCATTTCGTCGAAATACGTGTACACCACCGGCGTCACATAAAGCGTGACGACCTGCGAGAACAA
>DASYSH010000210.1:0-3391 GCA_036003525.1 Gemmatimonadaceae bacterium
TTGAAACCGGCGCGATTCGCGACGGTCTCGCGAAGATGGCGGATCAGCTTGCGGCGCTCGACAGGGAGCGCGCGGCCAGTCACGCGGCGCTGCACGAGCATCTGCGATTGATGGGAGCGGGCCAGAAACTTCTCGCCGACGAAACCGAGACGCTGGTCAGAGCGCTGCGCACTCCGCAGGTACGCGGACAGTGGGGTGAGATGCAGCTTCGGCGCGTCGTTGAACTCGCGGGAATGCTCGAGCATTGTGATTTCGTCGAACAGGCAAACGTGCCGACGGCGGATGGCCGCCTCCGTCCCGATTTGATCGTGCGTCTGCCCGGACGCAAATCCGTGGTCGTCGATTCCAAAGCGCCGCTTCAGGCGTACCTCGATGCGTCCGAGGAAACGGACGAAACGCAACGCAACCTGTTGCTCGACCTGCATGCGAGGCAGGTGCGCGTTCATATCGATCAGCTGTCCGCCAAGGACTACGCGAACGAGCTCGCCGACGCGCCGGACTTCGTCGTGCTTTTTCTGCCCGGCGAAACGTTCTTCTCGGAGGCATGCCGCCGTGATCCGGCGCTCATCGAGTACGCCGTCAACAAGGGTGTCATTCCCGCGAGTCCCACGACGCTGATCACGATTCTCAAAGCCGTGTCATATGGATGGCGTCAGGAGCGGATCGGCGAGAACGCCGAGCGCATTCGTGATTTGGGAATCGAGCTCTACGACCGCCTTCGCACGACGGCCGCGCACCTCGACACGCTCCGCCGTTCGCTCGCCAAGAGCGTCGAGTCGTACAATGCCGCCGTCGGTTCGCTCGAAAGCCGGGTCCTCCCGACCGCGCGCAAACTCCACGAACTCGGCGCGGCGAGCGGAGAGGAAATCTCGGCGCTCGAACCCGTCGACATGATTCCCCGCGCGCAGGTCGCGCCCGAACTCACGCTCGGCGCGCCGGAGAAACCCGTGTAAACCATCCGGCGCCGGGTCGTGTCAGAAGGGTATAGACCGTCTTTAGCCTTGCATATAGAGAGTCTATATCCTGTCTACCTGCTGACCGGCATCAGTAAAGTGACGAAACGAACACCGGCCCTGACGAACATCGAGATTCTCCAGGGTACGCTCGACCTGATAGTCCTCCAGTCGCTGCGATGGGGTCCGCAGCATGGATACGGACTCGTGCAGCTGATTCGCGCCACGTCGCGGGGCGTGCTGGACGTCGACGCGGGCTCGCTGTACCCCGCGCTCCACCGCCTCGAACGCCAGGGCGCGGTCAAAGCGGCGTGGGAAATGTCCGAGAACCGGCAGCGCGTGCGCGTGTACCGGCTCACGCCCGCCGGACGCCGGCGTCTCGCCGAGGAACGCTCGCGCTGGGAGCAGATGTCGGAGGCGATGGCGACGCTCTTCCTGCCTCCGACGGCCGAAGAGGCATGAGCGCGTTCGGCGATTTCTTCAAGACGCGCGCGCGGCGCGACCGCGAGCTCGAATCCGAAATCGCCGCGCATCTCGAGATGGACGTGCAAATGCGCATGTCGCGCGGCGAATCGCCCGACACCGCGCGAATCAGAGCTCAGCAGGACTTTGGCAGCACGGTCACCGTGCGCGAAGTCACCACCGATATGTGGAGCGGAGAGAACATGCACTTGATCGTTCAGGACCTTCGTCACGCAATCCGCAGCCTCTCGCGCGTGCCGGGATTCACGCTCATCGCCATTCTGACCCTCGCGCTCGGCATCGGCGCGAACACGGCGATCTTCAGCGTGATCAACGGCGTGATCCTCCGTCCGCTTCCGCTGCCGAAACCCGAACAGCTGGTCTTCATCACGAGTCAGTTTCCCGGGCTTGGTTTCAACCAGTTCTGGGTCGACGGCGCCGAGCTCCTTGAGTTTCGCGAGCGGAACCAGTCGTTCCAGAGCGTCGGCGGGTATGCGACCGGCGCGGTGAATGTCGGAACCGATGTCAGTCCGCAGCGCGTCGCGTCCGCAAACGTGTCGATGGGATTTTTCGATGCGATGGGAGCGTCGCCGGCACAGGGCCGCACGTTCACCGCCGAGGAGACGCTCCCAAACTCGCCGCTCGTCGCGATCCTCTCGTACGAACTGTGGCAGACCGCGTTCGGTGGACATCCAGTCGTCGGCAAACAGCTGCAGATCGACGGCGTGCCGCGAACCGTGGTCGGCGTCATGCCGCCGGCGTTCGACGTGCACGACCAGAACATAAGAATCTGGCTGCCGCTGCGCCTCGATCCCGCGCAGCGCGCGCAATATCGCGGCGGCCATTACATCTACATGATCGGCCGGCTCAAGGACGGCGTTTCGATGCAGCAGGCGAAAGCCGAACTCGAAACGCTCCTCGCCAACTGGCCCGCGACGGACGGCGTCGTGCCGAATGCCCTTCCCGGCGCCGCGGGCTTCATACATACGCCGAACACCAAACTCCATCGTCTTCGCTACGATGGACTGCAAGCCGACATGATCGGCAGCGTCGGCAAGGCGCTCTGGATCCTGCAGGCGGCGGTCGTGTTCGTGCTGCTCATCGCGTGCGCGAATCTCGCGAACCTTCTGCTCATGCGCGCCGAGACGCGGCACAAGGAACTCGCACTGCGCGCCGCGCTTGGCGCGGGCCGCGGCAGGCTGATCCGCCTGTTCATGTCCGAGAGTCTCGTCATCTCACTTTCGGGCGCCGTCGCCGGCAGCGCGCTCGCGTTCATCGGACTGCGCCTCCTCGTCGCCGCCGGGAGCGCGAGCATTCCGCGCGCGGCGGCAGTGACGATGGATGCGCGCGTCTTCGCGTTCACCATGTTCCTCGGCGTCGCATGCGGCCTCGTGTTCGGGCTCGCGCCGATGCTGCATCTGAGCATGGGGAGTCTCGGCATCGCGCTGCGCGAGGCGGGGAGTCGCACGACTGGCATCGCTGCGCGCAACAAACTCCGCCGCGGTCTGGTGATCACGGAGATGGCGCTCGCCGTCATGCTCGTCATCGGCGCGGGACTGCTGTTGCGCAGTTTCTGGAACATGATGAACGTCGACGCGGGATTCGATCGCGCCAATCTTGCCACGTTCAGCATCTCGCTTCCGACCCGCGTCTACACCGACAGCATGCGTCGGGTGGCATTCTTCGACAATCTCGTCGCGCAGGTCGGCGCGATTCCCGGCGTTCAAAGCGCGGCCGCAATGAGCGGGCTTCCGCCGCGCCGTCAGGTGAATGCCAATGACACGCAGTTTGAAGGCTTCACACCGAAGCCGAACGGCGTCGGACCGCAGGCGAACATCGATTATGTCCAGTACGCGTCGCCGACGTATTTCACGGCGATGAAAATTCCGATCGTCGAAGGCCGCGGATTTGGTCCGTCGGACGGCCCGCTCTCACCGCCGGTGCTGCTGATCAACGAAACCACGGCGCACATGTAT
>DASYSH010000211.1:0-11953 GCA_036003525.1 Gemmatimonadaceae bacterium
GAGCGGGTCCTTTCTTATGATCTTCACGTCGGCGGCACGTGTTGGATCGAAGGCATAGCTCTCGAGAACCTCTGCCGCGTCGAGATATCCAGCGTAGAACGAGGGATCGACCGTCGCCGACAGCCAGATGAAGCGACAGCCGACGCGCTTGCCGAGCGCGAGGCAGAGCTCCAGCTCGGCGCTCGTCTGATGGATTTCGTCGACCACCAGCGCGTCCTGGGGACGGATATCGCCGTCCTGGAACCACCTGCGCGCGATTCCGGTCGTGACGATCACGACATTCCACGACGGCGACTCCGGTGTTGCCTCGCGCTCGCGGTTGATCACCCCTACGCGGAGTTCGTCGGTGCCGAGAAGCGTGTGCGCGATCGGACGAATCGAGAGCGTCTTGCCGGTGCCGGTGCCCGCGACGATACCGAATCCGCGGCGCACGGAGCCCGTGGTGCCCGCGGCTTCTTCTTCGCGGAATTTCTCAGCGAGGGCCGTGAGCTCGGCGCCGTGAGTTTTCCAGAGAGTTGTTTCGAGATCGAGTCCGAATGCGAGTTCGATCGTTTCGCAGGCGGCGCGCGTGGGCGCAATGACGATCAGTCGGCGTGTCGCGCCCGAGCCCACGAATGCATCGTGGTCGGGCGGCAGATACGGATCGCGAACGCGGCGGAGGTTTTGTGGAGAGTCGATTCCGCTGAATCTACCGTGGAATTACGGGCGGCGCTTTGGGGCGCTGTCCGATGACGGCTTGGTGATCGTCGAGTTTACCGGACGAACGCCGCCCGCACCGTTTGCATTGCTCATTCCCGTGTTCTGACGCTGCTCGGTTCGCGTATTTGGAATTCCCGGACCGGTGTCGAACCTGCGCGGCGGATCTGCGGTCCGTGTCGGCAAGCCATTCGTGCGGCTCGTCGACGGCTGCGCAGTCGTCGCTTTCTGCGGCGGCTTGGCGGCTTCGTCCTTCAGATTTCCGAATACGAGACGCGCGTTGTTCGGACGGTTCTTGATTGCGGTAGCGCAATCAGTCGGAGCGGGCTGCTGGCTCGCCGGAACGTTTTCGAGCCACACACGGCACATACCGGCAGGCGGCTGAGCCGACTCCGGGACATTGCTCGCGGCCTTCGTCTCTTTTGTGCTCTTCTCCTGCGCTCCAACAGGCAGCGCGGCGAGAGAAGCCATTGAGCAGGCAAGGCAAAGAACTCGACCAAACGAACGGAACACCACAACCTCCAAGAGCTTCAGTGGGCGTCGGTTACACACTTTGACGACGCACCCCGGGGGACCGACACAATCATACGCACTGGGATCACAAAACGTGATACCCACACGACGGGATTTGGGTTCAGCCGGTCATTGGCTTCGAAGTGCGCCGTGCTAGTCGCCGAAGCTGATTCCCAAGCGGCGGGCGGTTTTGACCAGATCGTGCGACAGATCGACCTTTTTGGGGTGCTTCAGGGCTTCTTCGATCGGGATCGTCACGATATCGGGCGACTGCAATGCGACCATGTGGCCCCATTTTCCCTCTTCCACGGCGCGGACTGCGGCACCGCCGAAACGGGTTGCCAAAAGCCGGTCGTAACCGGTTGGCATGCCACCACGCTGGAGGTGGCCGAGCACCAGGGAGCGGCATTCCTTTCCCGTCTTCTCCTGGATTTGTCGCGCGAGGCGCTCCGCCACACCGCCGACGCGTTTCGCCTGGCCGGGCATCGACTCGCCCATCACTGATTCGACGCCGCCCTTCGGGAATGCGCCTTCGGCGACGACGACCACATCAAAAAATCTGCCGCGCTTCTCGCGCGTCATGATCGCGTTGCAGACGATCGAAACGTCGTAGGGAATTTCAGGAATCAGAATCACATGCGCGGCGCCGGCGACGCCGGAATGCAGCGCGATGAAACCCGAGTGGCGACCCATCACTTCCATCACGATCACGCGGTCGTGGCTCTCGGCGGTCGTGTGAAGCTTGTCGATCGCTTCCATCGCGGTATTGACCGCGGTGTCGAAGCCGAACGTGCTGATCGTGCCGCTGACATCGTTGTCGATCGTCTTCGGCACGCACACGACGCGCATCCCTTTTTTTGCGAGCCGCTGCGCGATCGCGAGCGATCCGTCCCCGCCGATCGAGATCAGTGCGTCGATGCCGAGGTTTCGCGCGTTCTCGAGCAGCTCGTCCGAACGGTCGATTTCTATGTAGCTGCCGTCGGCCTGGCGCACCGGATAGGAAAACGGATTTCCGCGGTTGGTAGTGCGCAGGATCGTGCCGCCGAGGTGACCGATGCCGCGAACCTGATCGCGGGAGAGTGGAATGACTTCGTCGTCCCCGAGGAGGCCGGCATAGCCTTTTTTAATTCCGAGCACATTCCAGCCGCGGTCGACCGCTGTGAGCACGGCCGCGCGTATCACTGCGTTGAGTCCCGGCGCGTCGCCGCCGCCGGTCGACAGCGCGATTCTCATTTCGCCGCCGCGCTCGTTATCAGACGAAGCACTTCGCCGGGCTGCGCATGGCGGCCCAGTTTCGACTTCTCGAATACCGGAGTGCCGTCGAGTGTGACTTCGAAGCGCCCGCCGCTCGATGCGTTCATCGTGATGTCGGCATCGGGAAATCGTTCACGAATCGCAGCCGCCAGACCGACGGCACGGGGTTCGTAGTTTCAAGCAACGCAGTATTCGATCGCGATGTGCACGCGGTTCTCCATTGAAGCGGCTCGAGGAAATATACCGTCGCTACCCGGCGCGAACTCAAAAGACGATTCTCCTATTTCTTGAGCGCGGCCGTTGCGGCATCGAGCGCCAGCGCCGCCCAGCGCGCGTATTGCGCGGCCGTCGGATGAAGCCCGTCGCCCGCGTACCAGCCATCATGCGGTTCGCGCGAAACCGGCGTGACGTCGACCCAGTGCGCTCCCGCTGCCAGCGTTTCCTCACGCGCGATCGAATTGAACTTGTCTATATCCGCGCCAATCTTCGCGCGGTCGCGCCCCGCGGCGAACGGCGTCACGCCCCAGTCGGGAATCGAAAGCACGATCACGCGCGATGCCTTCCCAGCGGCGAACTCGACGGACTGCGCGAGGAGCGATTTGAACTCGGCGCGATATTTCTCCGCGTCGCGGCCGCGGTACTGATTGTTGACTCCGATCAGCAGGCTCACGAGATCGTACGGACCGCCCGGCGCTGCTACCTGGATCCCGGCCGCGAGTTCATCGGTGGTCCAGCCCGTGCGCGCGACGATTTCGGGATCCGAAACATTTATTTTTTTCGCGCGCAGCGCTCTCGCAAGCTGGACCGGCCACCGTCCGGCCGAATCGACGCTCTCACCGATCGTATACGAATCACCGAGTGCGAGAAATCGCAACGCGCCCTCCCGCGAACCCTGCGCGCCGGCCGCCGCCGCAATCGACAGCGCCGCCGCGGCGATCGTTCCCGCTTTCCAGATC
Source organism: Gemmatimonadaceae bacterium (assembly GCA_036003525.1). Taxonomy (GTDB): domain Bacteria; phylum Gemmatimonadota; class Gemmatimonadetes; order Gemmatimonadales; family Gemmatimonadaceae; genus Fen-1231. Next base: position 3,420 of record DASYSH010000211.1, read on the forward strand.
ATCGGCGCTCACTTCACGACCGCGACGCCGGTCGCGCCGCCGAGCCGCGTGAGCGTCGTGTCGTGCTTCGCGATCACCGTGCGAAGGGAATCGACGACGGTCTCGAGCGTCGCGTTTTCCGTGCGAAGCTCGTTGAGCTGGTCGCCGATGTCATTGAGCTGCTGCGCCTGCCGCGCCGCCGCCGCGGGACTCGTCACACATCCCGCGAGCGCAACACCCGCGAGCACTGGCAGAAGCAGCTGACGGATACGAACCGAACGAAACATGGCAATCTCCGGATGGAAGCGCGGGGAGAAAACGATACGGCACGCAACATCGCGGTGACGCACCCGCTTGAGCGTGAACGTATATCGGCAGTGACCCATTCGGGAGCGGAATCTGTCCTACAATCGCACCGGAACAACTGTCGCCGAGCTGCTGGTCACGGTCGCTCTGGTCGGGGTGCTGACCTCGATCGCGGTGCCGCGCGCGTCGCGCATGCTGGACCGCATCAGCGTCAAAGGGGCCGCACAGGATGTTGTGCTCGCGCTGTCGGCCGCTCGCGCCGCGTCCAACCGGCGCGGAGCTTATGCGTCGTTCGTCGCCGATACCCGCACCGGGCATCTCCGCGTCGTCAGCGGCGGCGAGACGCTGCTCGACCGCGATGTCGTCCGCGGGCGTGGCGTACGCCTGGAAGCCTCGCGCGAGTCCGTGACGTTCGCGCCGGGAGGACTCGGCTGGGGGGCGGCAAACACGACCGTCATCGTGAGCCGGGGAACGCGCTCCGATACGGTCGTGATGTCGAGACTCGGGCGAGTGCGAGTGGCGTGGTGAGGGTACCTACGGCTGTTGGCGAATGCTGTACGCTAACAGCCGTAAGTATTTATGTCCCGAAGTCGTAGCCCGGGACGGAAATGCGCGGAATCGCCTGACCGATGACGCGCTCGATCGATCGCACCATCGCGATTTCGTCGGCGCACATGAAGGTGTACGCGTCGCCCGTGGTCGCGGCGCGGCCGGTGCGGCCGATGCGGTGCACGTAATCTTCGGCCTGCTGCGGGACGTCATAGTTGATGACGTGCGAGATACCGGAGATATCCAGTCCGCGCTGCGCGATATCCGTCGCGACGAGAACGCGCAGCTTTCCCTTCTTGAAATCTTCCAGCGCTTTCGTGCGCTGACCCTGCGTCTTGTCGGCGTGCATCGCGCCGGCGCTGATCCCGCCTTTCTCCAGCGCCTTCACGACGCGATCGGCGCCATGTTTGGTGCGCGTAAAAACAAGCACGCTGTCGAGCGTCTCTTTCTTCAGGAGCTCGACGAGCAGTGATGTCTTCTTGTCCTTCGGGCACGGATATACGAAGTGCTGCACGGTTGTCGCGGCGCCCGAGCGCCGTCCGACCTGCACGACGACCGGCTTGCGCAGATATTTTCGCGCGAGCGCTTCGACTTCCGGCGGCATCGTCGCGCTGAACAGCAGCGTCTGGCGATATGAATGAAGCTGCGCGACGATTCGGTTGATCTGCGGCGCAAATCCCATGTCGAGCATGCGGTCCGCCTCGTCGAGGACGAGCACTTCGATCTCGTCGAGCACGACGTTCTGTTTCTCGAGGTGATCGAGCAGACGTCCGGGCGTCGCAACGACGACGTCGACGCCGCCGCGCAGCGCCTTCACCTGTGGATCGTAGCCGACGCCGCCGTACACGGGAATAACGCCGAGTCCGGAATGCTTGCCATACTTTCTAAAACTTTCTTCGACCTGCACGCAGAGTTCGCGTGTGGGCGTGAGGATGAGCGCGCGCGTGCGTTTTGGTCCGCCGAGCAATCGTTCGATGATCGGAATGACGAAGGCGGCGGTTTTGCCCGTGCCAGTCATGGCGAGACCGATGATGTCGCGGCCTTTCAGTGCGAGCGGGACCGCCTGCGCCTGAATCGGCGTGGGCCGCTGGTAGCCGGCGTCGGACAGCGCCTTGAGCATCGGCGCAGTGAGGCCGAGGTCGGCGAAGGTGACGTCGATGGTCGCGGCCTCAGCGGCGGCGAGTTCGCCGCCTGGTGAAGCCACCTGGATTTCTGCTGCTGGTGCCGCTTCGCGTGCAGCGGGTGCGGCACGTGTACGGCGCGCGGCGGGACTCGCCGCTTTCTTCGTCTTCATTTCAACTCGTGTGGTTTGGCTCCGCGGTGAGCCAATACCTCCGCGAATCGGAAGATCGGCTCGATGAGACCCGTGGCGCAGGACTCTGCGACCGGTCGGCCTATCTCATCAGCATAAACATACGTCCACCACCCACGAATCACCAACAGCGACAGACTATAAACTATGGTTCGTGGTCTGTCGTGCTTGGTGATTAGTGCGTGGTGTCACGCCGCGAGGAAATCCAATAACAGCCGGTTCACGTGCTCGGGCACCTCCTCCATCACCACGTGTCCCCCACCCTCGATCCATTCGAGGCGGCCATGCGGCATCGCACCGACGAGTTGCTCGACGTTCACCGGCTTCACCGTGGCGTCGAGTGTGCCGAACACGACCATCGTCGGCGCCTCGATTTCCGCGAGCGCTTCGGGTTTCAGGCGATGCCAGTCGAATTCGCGCAGCATCTGCATGGCGGCCTGCACGACGCCCGGGAACTGCGTGGGAGCCCAGTATTCATCGACGTCGCGTTCGGTGAACCAGCCGATTTTTCCATACACGCGCCGCTGAATCAGCTCGACGACTTCGCGCGGCACGAGCAGCGCGGCGAGCGCGCCGGGAATTACGGGCAGGTACGATCCGATTTCCTGGGTGGTCGGCACGTTCCCGAACCCGACGGGCGCGAACAGCGCGAGTCGCGTTACGCGGTCGCGCCGGGCAAGCTCGACGCCGATTTTTCCCGCCATCGATTGTGCGACGACGGCGGCGCGCTTGAGCCCGAGCGCGTCCATCAGCGCGGTGATGTCATCGGCGAGCGCCTCGAGCGTATAGCTCCCCTTCACGAGCGGCGCATCGGAATTTCCGTGCCCCGGAAGATCGGGCGCATGCACACGAAACCCCGCCCCGGCGAGCGCCGCAATATTGTGTCGCCAGAGATAGGCGGAGATCGCCCAGCCGTGGAGCAACAGGACGGGGCTGCCGTCCTCGGGTCCCGCCTCGAGCACGCGAAGCGTGAGTCCGTTCGGGAGCGTCAGCCGGCGCGCCGTGATATCGGCGCGCCCGGCGGGGAACCATTGATCCGGCGGTAGTCTGGTGCTCAGATCAAGTCGATCGGCCGGCCGCTCAAGCGCGCGATCAGGCCGATGCGAAACGTCATGTCCGCCCAGCGCTCATCGCCTGCGCGCGACGGCTCGAGCGGGTACGCCGACCAGACCCATGGATTCGAGCTGCGCGGCATCGCGAGTCCTTTGTGCGGATGCCACACGCCATCGCGCCCGCAGTCGTCGACGAAACGCTCATACATCTTCGACCAGTTTTCGTTGCGGCGCAGAAAACCCATGCGCGCCATCAGCTCGATCCAGCCGAGCGCGGCGGGCACGTCATCCTCGACGGCGTTGCGGTGCGGCAGACGGTCGCCCATCACGAGGAGCGGAACCGGCACGATTTTCTTGCCGACGACCTGCATTTGTTCCTGACGCGGCAACGGACGCGTGAGCCAGCGATACAGCAATTCCATTCCTTCGTAGTGCTCGCTGCGGAACAGCGGCATGTGCGCGAGCATTTGCAGCGCATAAATCGACGGGGCGAACGCATCGGGTGACAGAACCTGACGGTTGCCGATGCGAATCCACGGCTTTGCGCCGACCGGCGACTTGAGGAACTCCATCATGCGGTCGAGCGTGCGTCGTGCCGCGCCGCGGAGTCGCGGATCGGCTTCGAATCCTGCTTGTGCGAGTGCGGCGCCGGCTGCTTCGCGCAGTGTCTGGCGCGCCATCAGGAGCATTTCTTCTTCGGGTTTCGTTTTCGCGTTCGGATTCGGCGCGAACTCGAACAGGAGTTCGGGATCGTCGTCTTCGGCGAGAAGCCGGAAGAGGATTCGACGCGCCTGATAGATCGGCGGCGAGTCCTTATCCCACCCGTATTCGAGCATGCGACGAACGGCGTGCACCGTGCCCACGTCATCGAATCCTTCCGATCGCGGCGACGGCGCAGTGAGCATCGAGCCGTTCCAGACGCCGTCGCCGGACTGCGCGAGGGCGAGTTCAAGCGCCGGCTTGAACGTGTACGGTAGATAGCTGAATTCCGGAGAAAGGCGCGATCCCAGCTTCGCAACGTCGATGGTGGCGCGATACTGTATCGGTGGTGATGCGTGTTGCAGCAACCATCCGAGTGGGAATTTTACCGCGGAAAGGGTCGGCGGCGGTGCCGGAAAGGTCGAAACGATCGGAACGTTGGGTGCGGTCAAATGGAGACGCCCGTTGCTAAGTCGTTGTCAAACAATACGATCTGGGCACAAACCACGCATGTCACGCTACAGTCGCTAAGGATACCATTTTCGTGACGGAACGCTAGGGCGAAACTGCGGTTTTGTGCTACGAATTTGTTGGTTCTGAACCGCCGCGGGGCGCATTCCCGCGCTTGTCGCGACCCTGCACAGCGTCCATCTTGCCGCGATGCGCGGCGAGTTTGTCGACCTCGGTGTCACGCGACTCTACTACTACGCCGCGGGGACTCGCGGCGCGGGCGAGCCCGTGATTTTTCTGCATGGTTTTCCGGCATCGTCGCATTTGTGGCATGGCGTCGTGCGCGAGATGCCTGAAGGACACCGCGTGGTTGTCGTCGATCTGCTCGGATTCGGCAGGAGCGACCGGCCGGGACTCTCGACGCTGACCGCGCCGGCCCATGCCGAGCGCGTGCGGATTCTGATGGACGACTTGAACATCGACGCCGCGTGTGTCGTCGGGCATGGCATGGGCGGCGCCGTCGCACAGGCGCTCGCGCTCAATGCGCCGGGTCGCGTCACCAAACTCGGCCTCATCGATTCGACCGCGTTCGATGCATGGCCGCGCGGCGCGGCGCGCCTCGCCCGGCTGCTCTCGAAGACGCCGCCGCTCGCACGGCTGCTGGGTGCGCCGCTCCTGGCCGGCCTGGTGCACGGTTCGCTGCTCAAAGGATTTGCGGACGAAGAAAATGGCCGCCATGCGCTCGACACTTTTCTCCGCGCGTACACGATGCGCCTCGGCGCCGACTGCCTGATTTCGCAGCTGCGCGCGATGCACGATCCGACCGTGTCCGAACTCGGCGCCCGCCTGCCTCTCATTTCTCAGCCGACGTCGATCGTCTGGGGCGAGCTCGATCCGTGGCTGCCGGTGAGCGTCGGCGAGCGGCTGCGCGAGAATATTCCCGGCGCGACGCTCGACGTGATCGAGGGAGCGCGGCACTTTTCGCCGGAAGATGCGCCGGCGCGAGTCGCCGCTGCGGTCGGCGCGCTGCTCAAGCGTTAGAGCTTCCGCACCTCGTTCGCCGCGTCGAGCACTCGGCCGATGTCGGTCGACAGCGCGCGCGCTTCCTGCGTCGCGCCCGTCGATTCGTCGAGCTTCGCGTCGAGCCCGCTCGATCTCAGCTTGAACAAATCCAGTTTCATCGTCTGCAGAACGAGCGCCGCGCGCTCGAGTTGCTCCGCCACCGCCGCGCGGCGTGATGCGAGATCGTTGAGCGTCGCGCGCTGACGCTCGAGCAGCTGCATGCGGCGCTCGAGATCCGGAGCGTCGGCCGGGCCGGCCTTCGCGTCCGCGATGCGGCGCGCGAGCGCGGCGATCGCTTCCGGTGACGCGTCGGAATCCAGCTGATGCAGCCCCTGCGCCAGCGAGCTCACGCGCTCGACGAGCGTATCCACCGTCGGCTGAATTTCCGGAAGGAGCTGGCGATCGGCGGGCGAGAGCTTTGCCAGAACTTCCATGATCGTGGCCTTCGTCCGGTACGCATCGCGAATCGTCTGCCCGTGCGCGCCGTCGAGAACGTCGCGCGGAATTGCCGCGAGCTCGGCGGCTTCGCGCGATTGAATCGCGGGCGCCGCGGCCCGGCCGTACGTCGGCGCCGGCTCGTCATCGTCGTCGGGCGGCGGCGCCGGAATCTGCTGGCGCTGAAAGATTCTGAACGGCGAAATCCCGTCGATCCATAGTCGCGAGAGACGCGACACGGTCATCACTCCCATGCCGAGCACCACCCATGGAAACCACAGGTGATTCGGATTGGTCAGCAGGTTGACCGTCGCCGTGATACCGACGACGGTCATTGCGCCAATCAGGCTGCCCTGCACGCGGCGGATGCGCTCTTCGGGCGTTCTCACCCTGAGCAGCCCTGCGCGTCGCGCGCGTTTCAATTCTCGGCGCGCGAGCTTCACGCCCGCGACCACATCACGACCGTACCGCTGTTTCCAGCGCCGGGTCTCCTCTCGCCACTGATCGAGCGCCTCGCGCCCGTACTCACGCGTGTCGGGATTCAGCATCCACCCCTGCGGAAGTGCCGGCGGCGCGGGCGGCATGTTTCGGGGCAACTCCATTTGCAGCGGCGGAAACGGCGATTGAGGCGGCGCCGCCGGCACGGGAGCCCGCATGCGCGATCCGCGCGGCGGCACCACCGCGCTCTCCGCGAGCGCGTCGCGAAACGCACTCGCATCGGGCCAGCGATCATCGCGCCCTTTCGCCATCGCGCGCTCGATCGCGTAAATCAAATTCGCGGGCAGATCGGGCCGCACTTCGCCGAGCGGACGCGGCCGCTCGCTGATGTGCTTCATCAGCATCGACGGGGTGTTCGCCGCCTGGTGCGGCAGTTCTCCGGCGAGCATTTGATAGCCGACGATGCCGAGCGCATAAATATCCGCGCGCCCGTCGACCTCGCGGTCGCCCATCGCCTGCTCCGGACTCATATAGGCCGGCGTCCCGACGGCGACGCCGGTGACTGTGAGCCGCGCGTCGCCTTCCGCCGCGCGCGCGATTCCAAAATCCGACACCAGCACGTGTCCCGAAACGCCGTCGACGAGAATGTTGTCGGGCTTCACGTCGCGGTGCACGACGTGACGCGCATGCGCGTACGCGAGCGCGTCGGCGACTTCGCGCAACATCGCGCGCACCGTTCCGACCGGAGGGCGCGGATCGTGCGAGAGTCGTTGCGCAAGCGTCTCGCCCTCGACGAGTCCCATCGAGAAGAACACGACGCCGTCGATTTCGTCGACCGTGAAAATCGGGACGATATTCGGATGGTTGAGCTGCGCCGACATCTGCGCCTCGCGCAGGAACCGCGACTTCACCTCGGCGCGGAAGGCGAGCTCCGGCGGCAAAACTTTAAGCGCGACCTTTCGGCGGAGCCGCACGTCGCGCGCGCGATACACCACCGCCATTCCGCCGCGGCCGATCTCGTCCTCGATTTCAAAGAGCGCGCCGACCGCGAGTTCCACGCGGTCGCGCAGCGCATCGCGCGCGGTCACGACCGTCCCGACTCGGAGCGGGGCGTGTTTGTCCTGGGATTGATGCGCGCCATTTCGTCGGCGACATACACCGCGTTGTCCACGTCGCGCGCGAGCGCCATCGCCTGATCCGCGACCGACGTGATGTGCTGCCAGCTTTCCGCGTTCGTGCCCGTGCGCAGGCGCACGACATCGAGCCGCATGTTCTGCAGCGCAAGCGCGCAGCTCTCGAGCTTGCCGCTCATTTCCGACCGGCGGCGCGTGATGTCCGCGACGCTGCGCCGCTGCCGCTTGAGCGCCGCGAGGCGGCGTACGCGATCCTCACTGCCCGCGCGATCGAGCGGATTCGCCTGCGATTCGAGCAGCGAAATCTCTTTCTCGATTTTTTCGGACGACACATTTCCCGCCGACCGGTCGATCTGCTCGATCGCGGCCGCGAGGCCGAGCACTTTGTTGTTCAGCGTCTGCGCGGTGGAAATCACTTCCGGAATCCGCGCGCGATCGGCTTTGGGGAGCGACTCGACCAGGCGCACGATCTCGTTGCAATCCTCGTTCGCGCGGCGCGTGATCGCCGCATGCGGCCCGCTTGCGAATGACGCGACGCTCGCGGCCGTGTGCGCCGCCGCCGTTCCTGCGATTGGGGACGGCGTATTCGGAACGGGGCTGAAGATTCCGGGCGCGGACAAACGCGCGACGTGCCGCTCGCGCACTTCGACGCGCTTCTTTGGATTCCAGAACGCCTGCACTTCGTCGCCGAGTTCGCTGACCTGATCCATGAACAGCCGGTGGCGCGGCTGCCGGAACACATCGTGCCAGTCGTAGCCCGCGCTCCACAGTAGCGCGTAGCGATACGCGAGCAGCACCGCGAACAAGCCCCAGATCCCGAGAAACGTGCGCCCGATGTTGAAGGGCGCGAGCACGACGAGCGCCGCGCCGACGAACATTACGGGGCCGAGTTGCTTCCGGAATTTCGCGACCTGCGGCACTTCCCACCGCGCGCGATCCTCATTGGTGATCTCGTACGAGCCGATCGAATCGCGTGTCGGCGTCGAATAGGCCGGTGCGGGATAGCCTGACTGTCCGTATCCCGACGTCTGTTGCGCATATCCCGATTGCGCCGCCGGCGCCTGCGTCGCGCGCTGCGGCGGGAGATTCGGAACGTTCCCGGTGTTGAGCGCCGTGACG
>DASYSH010000212.1:0-2765 GCA_036003525.1 Gemmatimonadaceae bacterium
GTGCGACTCGCGTCGATCCCGTGCAATCGCTTCGGTCGGAATAGCGGCGGCGGCCGCGTGACTGCATCGACCGGCGCGCTTGGATAGACTGCCACCGCGCGCCGACACCGATGTTGCGGGGCGCGCTCGACGTCCTGATCCTGAACGCACTCGCACTGGAGAGAAGCTGCATGGACTCGGCGTGCAGCGTGTCGAGCAGATGGTCGCGGATGAGTTCGAGCGCGAAGGGATGATTCACGATGCCGCCCGTCAGTAGCCAATGGCCGGAACCGGTGTCGAGACTGACCTGAGTGCATGGTGGGCGGGAGAGTCATCCATTTGATTTTCGTCCGCAGTGCAATTCCCGACACGGACTTGACATCCATCCGTTCATCCGGATATAATGATGAAGTAGAAAAACCGTTCCCGTGGCGATTTGGAGGCAAATTGCGGCCACGTTAATATTCAGCTAAAGCGCCAGCCCGGGCCGCCTCGTCGCCCCGGGCGTTTTTGTTTCGGTTATCGATCTTCCATCTTCGATCTTCCATCGCCTTGCCGCTAAGCCTCGCCGTTCCATTCAACGTCTCTTTCGAGTTCTTCCCTCCGAAAACACCGGAGATGGAGGAGACGCTGTGGCGCGCCGTAAAACGGCTCGAGCCGCTCGCCCCGAAATTCGTTTCTGTCACATACGGCGCAGGCGGTTCGACACGCGAGCGCACGCACAAAACGGTTCACCGCATCCTCACCGAAACGGCGATCGTCCCCGCGGCGCATCTCACCTGCGCCGACGCGTCGCGCGACGAAGTGAACGACGTCGCGCATTCATACTGGGAGATGGGCGTCCGCCACATCGTCGCGCTGCGCGGCGACCCGCCGGCCGGCGCATCTATATATACGCCGCATCCCCAAGGGTACGCCTGGGCGTCGGATCTCGTCGGCGCGCTCAAGTCCCAGCACGATTTCGAAATCAGCGTCGCGACTTTTCCGGAAGGACATCCGGACTCGCGTTCGCTCGATGCGGAGCTCGATAATCTCAAGCGAAAAATCGACGCGGGCGCGACGCGCGCGATCACACAATTCTTTTTCGACAACTGGACGTACCTCCGCTACGTCGACCGCGCGCGCAAAGCCGGCATCACGGTGCCGATTGTGCCCGGGATCATGCCCGTCACGAACTTCACGATGATGACGCGCTTCGCCGCTCAGGCGGGCGCAACGGTGCCGCGCACGATGGCGCCGCTGTTCGAGGGCCTCGAGAACGATGCTGAGACGCGCAAACTGGTCGCGATCACGGTCGCAGCGGAACAGTGCCGCCAGCTCGCTGAAGCCGGCGTCACGGAATTTCATTTTTACACGCTGAACCGGGCAGACCTTTCTTACGCACTCTGTCACATTCTCGGACTTCGACCGAAGTCCGAAGACCGAAGTCCGAAACTGCACGGCCAAGCACCAACGACCAAGGACCAATGACGGATTACCCGCCGTTCACACGGTCCAGCCGACTCGAGCACCTGCATGAGGAGCTCGGCCGCCGCATTTTAATTCTCGACGGCGGCATGGGCACGGAGATCCAGAAATTCCGCCTTGACGAGCGCGGCTACCGCGGCGATCGCTTCGCCGGATGGCATCGCGACCTCAAGGGCAACAACGATCTCCTGACGCTCACGCGCTCATCGGTCATCCGCGACATCCATTCCGCGTATCTGGACGCGGGCGCCGACATCATCGAGACGAACACGTTCAACTCCACCCGCGTCGCGATGGCCGACTACGGGATGGAAGAGCTCGCCGTCGAACTTTGCGAAGCGGGCGCGCGCCTCGCGCGCGAATGCTGTGATGCGGCCGAGAAAAAGGACGGCAGGCCGCGCTACGTGGCCGGCGTGCTCGGACCGACGAACCGGACGGCGAGCATCTCGCCGCGCGTCGAGGACGCCGGCTTCAGAAATGTCTCGTTCGACGAACTCGTCGTCGCGTACACCGAAGCGACGCACGCGCTGCTGAAAGGCGGCGCCGATCTGCTGCTCGTCGAAACGATCTTCGATACGCTCAACGCCAAGGCCGCGCTCTTCGCGATCGAAGAAGCGTTTGCCGCGGGCGCCGAGCGTGTGCCGATCATGATCTCGGGGACGATCACGGATCAAAGCGGGCGCACACTCTCCGGCCAGACCACAGAGGCGTTCTGGAATTCCGTCGCGCACGCGCGACCGCTTTCGGTCGGGCTCAACTGTGCGCTGGGCGCGAAAGATCTTCGCTCGTACATCCAGGAGCTCGCGCGCGTCGCGCCCTGCTGGACGAGCGTGCATCCGAACGCGGGTCTCCCGAACGAAATGGGCGAGTACGACGAGACGCCGTCGTACACGTCGGAGATTCTCAAGGAGTTCGCCGAGTCCGGCTTTTTGAATATCGTCGGCGGATGCTGCGGCACGACGCCGGCGCACATCGCGGCCATTGCACACGCCGTAAACGGCGTGGCACCGCGCACGCGCCCCGATGTGCCCAAGCGGCTGCGCCTCTCGGGGCTCGAGCCGCTCACGATCGGTCCCGATACAAACTTCGTGAACGTCGGCGAACGCACCAACGTCACGGGCTCGGCGAAATTCAAGAAGCTCATTCTCGCCGACGACTACGACACCGCGCTCGAGGTCGCGCGCCAGCAGGTCGAGGCCGGCGCGGTGATCATCGACATCAATTTCGACGAAGGCATGCTCGACGCCGACGCGGCGATGAAGAAGTATCTCAACCTCGCGGCAACGGAACCGGCGATCGCGCGCGTGCCGTTCATGCTC
>DASYSH010000213.1:0-3038 GCA_036003525.1 Gemmatimonadaceae bacterium
ACGAGCCAGCACGGCGTGGACAACCACGCGATCGTCTCGGGCAAACCGCTGTACGGCATCGACATGGTGCTGCCCGGAATGCTGTACGCGTGCTTCCACAAATGCCCGGTGTTCGGCGGCAAAGTCGTGAGCGCGAATCTCGACGAAATCAAGGCGATGCCGGGGATCAGGCACGCGTTCGTCGTTGACGGTCTCACGCCGATCGTGCTCAACAGTCTTCTCTCCGGCGTCGCCATCGTCGGTGACAGCTGGTGGCAGGTGCAGACCGCGCGCAAAAAGCTCAACGTGACATGGGATGAGGGTCCGACGGCGACGCAAAGCAGCGCCGGTTTCGAAGCGAAGTCCCAGGAGCTGTCCAAGCAGCCCGCGCAGCGCTCGCTGCGCAAAGACGGCGATTTCGACTCCGCGATGAAATCCGCGGCGAAAACCGTCGAGGGCGCGTACTTCTATCCGTTCATCTCGCATGCGCCGCTCGAACCGCAGAACACGACGGCGTATTTCAAGGATGGCAAGCTCGAGATCTGGTCGCCCACGCAGCAGCCGCAGAGCGGATCGCGCCAGGTTGCGCAGGCGCTCGGCATCGCGGAGACCGATCTCACGATTCATATCTCGCGCTCGGGCGGCGGATTCGGCCGTCGTTTGAGCAACGACTACATGATCGAAGCCGCGCACATCGCCACGAAGGTTCCGGCGCCTGTGAAGCTGCTCTGGACGCGCGAAGACGACATCCAGCACGATTTTTATCGTCCCGCAGGCTGGCACTACTTCAGCGGCGGCGTCGATGCATCGGGCAAGTTGGTCGCGTGGCGCGATCATTTCGTGTCGTTCGGCGAAGGAAATAATTTCGTCGCGAGCGCGAACATGAACGCCGGAGAATTTCCGGGCGGATTCATTCCGAACTACGCGCTCGACGCATCGGTGATGCCGCTGGGCGTTCCGACCGGCGCGATGCGCGCGCCGGGATCGAACGGGATTGCGTTTGCGATTCAGTCGTTCATCGACGAGCTCGCGCACGCGGCTGGAAAGGATCCGGTGCAGTTCCGCCTCGAGCTGCTCGCCAATCAGGCGCCGCCGGCTCCCGCGCCGGCCGCACCGCCGCCGGGCGCAGCGCCGGGCGGTGGCGGCCGCGGCGGCGCACCGCAGCGCTACGACGCAGCGCGCGCCCGTGGCGTGGTGCAGGCGGTCGCAGAAAAATCAGGATGGGGAAAGACGACGCTGCCGAAGGGCACCGGAATGGGCGTCGCGTTCCACTTCTCTCACGCCGGATATTTCGCCGAAGTCGTTCAGGCGACCGTCGCGAAAGACGGCACGGTGAAAGTCGACAAAGTGTGGGTCGTCGGCGACATCGGCAGCCAGATCATCAATCCGATTCACGCCGAGAACCAGTGCCAGGGCGCGGCGCTCGATGGGATCGCGGCGGCGCTCGGTCAGGAAATTACGATCGATAAAGGCCGGGTGGTGCAGACGAACTTCAACAACTTCCCGCTGCTGCGCATGAAGCAGTCGTGCCCGGTGGACGTGAGTTTTGTGAAGTCATCCGGCGATCCGACCGGACTCGGCGAGCCCGCGCTGCCGCCGGTGATTCCGGCACTGTGCAATGCGATTTATGCGGCGACGGGGAAGCGGATTCGGTCGCTGCCGCTGTCGAAGCACGATCTTAGCTGGACTTAGCGGACGGCAGACGACGGACGGCAGACGGCGGCTGGGACGACTGATGGCAGACGGCAGTTGACTTACACGAGGAGAGGATCATGGACGAGAACAACAACGTTTCACGCCGGAAGTTCGTGGGCGGAGTGGCGGCCGCTGCGGGAGTGATGGGATTGGCTCCGGGCCGTGATCTTTTTGCGGCGACGGCGCGGATGACGCCGCGTGATCTGGAAATCGCGCGCGACACGCTGGACGAATACGACGCGTTCGCGAAGATCTCATTCAACGAGAACCCGTACGGTCCGCCCGAGTCCGTCATGAAGGCGATGACGAAGGCGTTCAAGTATGCGAACCGCTACGGCTATCCGGATGGCGGCATCACGGAGGCGATCGCCAAGCTGCACGGCGTGAAGACCGAGAACGTGCTGCTCTCCGCCGGCTCCGGCGAAATGCTCGACGTGATCGGCACGACGTTCACGCAGGGCGACAAGAAGGTCATCGGCGTAACGCCGTCGTACATGCAGGTGTACGAGCACGTCACGAGTGTGCGCGCTGAAGCGATCGAGCTTCCGCTCACCGCCGACTACCGCCAGCCGATTCCCGATCTCATCAAGGCGGCGAAGCAGCACTATCGCGATCTCGGATTCATTTATCTCTGCAATCCGAACAATCCGACGGGACGCATCGTCACCAAGACTGAAGTGCGCGAACTGCTCGACGGAATTCCGGCGGACGTGCCCGTGCTGATCGACGAAGCGTACCATCACTTCGTCGACAACGCGGATTACGCGAGCTCGGTGCCGTACGTGCTCGAAGGCCGCTCGGTGATCGTTACGCGCACCTTCTCGAAGATCGCCGCGCTCGCCGGCATGCGTCTCGGCTACGCGATCGCCCGCAAGGACATCATCCAGCAGATGCGCCCATATAGCATGGGCAGCATCAGCGCGGTGGTGAAATGGGGCGGCGTTGCGGCCCTCGCCGATACCGAGAGCCAGGCAAAGGTGAAGAAGGTCACGATCGATCTGCGCCAGCAGACGATCGGCTACCTCAAGACGCTCGGGTACGAGTCGATTCCGTCGGACACGAACTTCTTCATGGTGCACCTCAAGAAGCCAGTGTTCCCGGTGATCGAGGCGTTCCGTAAGAAGGGCGTGCTCGTTGGCCGCCCGTTCCCGCCGATGGTCGAGCATCTCCGCGTTTCGATCGGAACGCCGGATGAGATGCAGCGATTCCAGGTGGCGTTCAAGGAGATTATGGGCGCGGGATCGGTCGGCTCGGGGAACGGATAACTGTAGGCACGAGCGACGGGTGAGCGGCAATTTGGTGAGGAGCTAAAAAGTGCGGGGCGAGGAGAAATTCTCCTCGCCCCGCACTCATTTACTCCGATC
>DASYSH010000214.1:0-3330 GCA_036003525.1 Gemmatimonadaceae bacterium
TGACAGCGAGCCGTTCGAGCAACGCGCGTTGGAACGTGCGATTTTTCGTGTCGTCATTGTACCGGTTGTACGGTTCGGCCAGATAGCCGGCGAAGAGGCCGTCGACCTGCCAGCCGACCTGGCGCCAGATGAAGGACTTCGCCGCGATACCGAAGGACGAGGCAACGCCGACGAGTGCGAGGGCCAGGGCGAGTTCGCAAACGATCAGAGAACTCTTCAGCCGCTGATGCGAACGGCCCGCGGTCGACCCGCGCGAACCCTCCTTGAGCGCCTCGGCGCTGCCGACGCGGGAGGCGAGCCACGCGGGAGCCAGGCCGAATGCGAAACCGCTGAGCAGCGAAGCAAAAGCGGCGAAGGCGAAGACCCGGCCGTCAAACGGAATGGCGAAGCCCGGTTCGTTGTTGATGCGCAGAAAATGGCCGATGATGTCGTTGGACCACGAGGCGACGAAGAGCCCGCCAACTCCGCCGACAATCGCGAGCAGGAGACTCTCGATGAGCAGCGGAGCCATGAGCTGGCGACGAGTGCCGCCGAGTGCGCCGCGCACGGCGAACTCGCGACTCCGGCCGAAGGCGCGGGCGACCTGCAGGCTCGCGAGATTTGCGCACGCGATCAGCAGCATCGCCAGCGAGATCGCGGTCATCAGCCACAGTAGCGCACGACTGACTTCGTCCATATTGGAATCGTAGAGCGTGGCCGCGCGCAGGCCGATGCCGGCATTTTCCTTGGGATGCTCTTTGACGAGCCGGGTGGCGATGAGGGTGAGTTCGCTCTGCGATTGGCGTAACGAGACTTCAGGCTTCAGGCGGGCGACGGCGTGGAGCCAGGAGTCTTTGAAGTTCGTGCGGAAATTCGTCTCGATGGTCCGCGGGATCAGAAATTCCACGGATCCCCAGACCAGCGGAGCGTCAAATATCGATGGCAGCACACCGACGATCGTATACGGGTCCGTATTCAAACGTACGGTACGACCGAGCACCGAGGCATCACCGCCGTACCGGCGAATCCAGGTGCGGTGAGTGATGAGAGCGACCCGCGGCTTGCCGGGCTGGTCTTCGCCCGCCGTGAAACCCCGGCCAAGCGATGGCCGCACGCCGAGGACTTCGAGAAAGTTCGCGGTGACGTTCATTCCCTGGACCTGTTCGGCGGGCTGACCGGGTTCGCCGAGCGAGAACGCGTCTCCGTTGTAGAGAGCGATTCCGGTGAACGTCGTGGTCGTGTCGCGCAGTTCGAGGATGTTGCCGGGAGTGAATGAACCCTGTTGCGACTGGGGCGAGGTGACAAAAATCCGGACCAGGCGGGCGGCGTCCGGATAGGGGACGTTCCGTAACAGGAAGACGTTCGCCATGCTGAATGACGACGCACTGAGGCCGATGCCGAGGGCGAGCATCAGCACGGCGACGACGGTGAAGCCCGGCGATTTCAAAAGACAGCGAATGGCGTGGCGCATGTTGCGAGTTTAAGTTTGGAGTTAAATAGAGGGATTGGCGCCAGCGGCGGTGAACAATTTGAATTTCAGGGAAGGACGGTGCGCGCGGATTTTAATTTCAACTGCGGGCTTTATCGGTCCCGACCCTTCGCGGCTATTCGGAGCGCAGGGCGATGATTGGGTCGATGCGCGTGGCGCGACGCGATGGCAGGTAGCACGCGAGGAGGGCGACGATGGCGAGCAAGAGTGCGACGGTCAGAAAAACCGCGGGGTCGTGTAGTGACGTTTCAAATACCATGTGCCGGAGGAAGCGTGCCGTGGCAAAAGCGCCCGCCAGCCCGAGCGCGAGGCCGGCCGCAATCAGCGGAGCACCTTCCCGCAGCACGAGTGCAAGGACGGCACGCGGGCTGGCGCCGAGCGCGGTGCGAATGCCGAATTCACGCGTGCGTTGTTCGACGCTGTACGCGATCAGTCCGTAGAGTCCGATGCCGGACAAAAGGAGTGCGAGCGCGGCGAAGAGACTGAAGAGCGTAAAATAAAGGCGCGGTTGGGCGATGCTGCGGCTGACGTAGGTGTCCATCGTTGCGAGGTCCGAAATCGGGAGGTCGGGGTCGATGCGCCAGAGCGTCGCTTGCACGGATTTTGCGAGCGTCGCTGGAGGCAGTGCCGTGCGGACCATCAACGTGGCGAATCCCGGAGTGCGTTGTGCGAGCGGACGGTAGACCTGCAACGGCATCGCGGCCGTCAGGCCGGAGCGACGCACATCGCCAACGACTCCGACAATTTCGAAACGCGCTCGAGGATCGGTCCCGGCGACAATGAACCGGCCGATCGGATTCTCCGTGCCAAAATAACGGCGGGCGGTGGTTTCGCTGAGAATCACCATCGGAGAAACCTTGTAATCGTCGGCGGGAGTAAACAACCGACCGGCGCGAAGCGGAATGCCGAGCGCCTTGAAGTAATCCACACTCACGGAATCTGCGAAGGCTTGCGGCAGATCGGTCGCAGCGATGATGGAATTATCCGGGCGCAAGGGAGCAAAGGCCGCCGCGATGCCCCAGCGAAACGGTGAAGTCTGGGTAAAGCCCGCCGCTTCGACGCCGGGCAGCGCGGTGATTTCCGTCTGCGCGCGCGAAAAAAAATCCCAGCACCGCGCCGGGCCATCGTAGCGTTTGGCCGAGAGCGAAACGGTGAGCGAGAGCACGCGATCCGCGTCAAGACCCGCAGGTTCATGGAGCAGCCCGAGGAAACTGCGACCGAGCAGACCTGCGCCGGCGAGCAACACGAGGGCAAGGGCGATTTCCCCGACAATGAGTGAGGCGCGGAGTTTGCGCGCGGAAGGACCGGCTGAGCCGCGAGCGGAATCCTTGAGCGCATCGCTCGCGCTGATCCGTGACGCATTGAACCCGGGAGCGAGCCCGCAGGCGACGCCGGTGAGCACGGTGAGCGCGAACGCAGCGGCGAGCACGGGCAGGTTGAGCGCGATCTCGTCCGCGCGCGGCAGCCAGCCTTCGGGCAGGCTTGCGAGCAGTGTGTCGACGCCCCAGGCAGCGAGCAGCACGCCGGCGCCGCCGCCGAGAGCGGCGATCAGCAAGTTTTCGACGAGGAGCTGACGGATGACCTGGCGCCGCGTGGCGCCAAGCGCGGTGCGGATCGCGAGCTCCTTGCGCCGGGCGGCAGTCCGGACGATCACGAGGCCGGCGACGTTGGCGCAGGTGATGAGCATGAGACAACCGACCGCGCCGAGCACGACGAGCAAGCCCGTGCGGTAATCGCCGATGACGAGCTGGCGGAGCCCGACCGCGGCAAAGGACCAACCCTCGTTGTCCTTGGGATAACTTTGCGCGAATTGCTGCGCGATCGTCGCCAACTCGGTGTTGACGCGGGTGAGCGGGAGCCCC
>DASYSH010000215.1:0-2289 GCA_036003525.1 Gemmatimonadaceae bacterium
GTGGGCGCGCGGTGTCGTTTAATCGGGCTTCTTTTTCTTCTCGTCGGCAGTCTGCGGCGCGCCCTTCAGCCAGAACACGACGAGCGAGCAGTGCCCCTGATTGAGCACCTTGTACCACTCGGGGATCTTGTCTTCGTCATCGTAGAACTCGAGCGCGATCGCATCGTACATGATGTTGCGCATCTCGGCGGCGAATGGACGCCGCCCGTTGACGAGCATTGTGATGCAGCGCTGTCCCGTCGTCGCGCGAATCGAAACGCCGAGCCGGACCGGCACGCGCTTCACCCCGCGAATTCCGTCGAAGAGGTCGGCAAGATAGACCGCGTTTATCGCGGCGATCTCCGTCGAATCGCGGAACGCTCCGATGCCGGCCTTCCTGCGACATTCGAAGCCGTTGAATCCGCGCGGCTCGCACGAATCCTGTGAAGTCACCCGCACGGTGTCGAGCGCGTCGATCCGCCGCGTGAGTATGAGATTGAGCGTGACAGTCGAACCCGGCGCAACGACGATCGCGGTGTCGACAGGCTGCCAGCCCGGCAGCCGCGCGCGGACGTGCGCCGGCCCCTGGAGCACGTGGATGATCGCGTAACGGCCGTCGTCGCTGGTGCGCGCGCCGCGCCCGATCGTCAGCACGTATACCTCGGCGCCACTGATCGGCCGGCCTGTGGAATCTTTGAGAGTGCCGAGTAACGTCGCGGTTGTGTCGTGCTGTGCGTGCGCGATCTGCGGCGCGCGCGCAATCGCGAGCAGCGCGATCGCGAGTCGCGCGATCAGCCGCGACACAATTGCGCCATTGCCCGCCCAGCGTGGAACGCGACGATGCATGATCATGTATGTACGAACGATCGGTCTCTTGCGGTAGAGATCAGAGTTTCATATCGTCCCCTCTAACATAGAGGGGGACACGATTCCAATGCTCGATCGCGACGGAGGGCTGCTCCGCGGCACTCTCGACCTTCTAATACTCAAGGCGCTGTCTTGGGGTCCCCGTCACGGTTACGCCGTGGCCGAGTGGATCAAGATGGTGACCGACGACGAGTTGCTCGTTGAGGAAGGACCGCTCTACACCGCCCTGCACCGTCTCGAAAAGCAGGGATGGCTCACCGCCAAGTGGGGGCTTTCCGATAACAACCGCCGCGCAAAGTTCTACGACCTCAGCCGCAGCGGGCGCGCCGAACTCCGCGCCGAACTCTCGAGCTGGGATCGATATGCAAAGGCGGTCGCAAAGGCGATCGTCGCCGTCAAACCCGTGTCGGCGTGACCAATGACGAATCCTGATGAGAGCAAATCGCGCGCGCCGGGTCATCTGCAGCGCGCGGTGGACGACGAACTCGCATTTCACATCGAGACGCGCGTGCAGCGCCTGATTTCCGAAGGACTGTCACCCGAGGCCGCGCGCGCGGAGGCGATGCGTCAGTTCGGAAATATCGAGGCGGTGCGCGAGGACTGTGTCGCGATGGATCGGCAGAAGGAGCGGTCCATGAATCGCGCCGACTGGTTCGACCAGATTGCGCAGGATCTTCGCTACGCGTTCCGTGCGCTGCGCAAAGCGCGGGGGATGAGCACGGTCGCCGTGGTGACCCTCGCTGTCGCGATCGCGGCGCTCACCACCGTGTTCAGCATCCTCAACACTGGATTCCTCAGACCGCTCCCCTATCCCGACGCGGACCGGCTCGTCGGTATCAGCGCGATGATGCGCGGCGCGCGATTTGACTGGAACATCGCGCCGCTCGAAGTGGTGAATCTCCTGCGGCACGATGCGACGTCGTTCGAACGTGTCGCCGCATACGACGGGTGGAATTTCCAGCGGCTCACGGACGACAAAGGCGCCGTCGGCCTTCGCGTCACTCGCGTCGACACTTCGATTCTCGCGCTCGTCGGCGCGGCGCCACAGCGCGGGCGCTTGTTCACGACGTCGGAGATTGCGAGCAATGCCCCGCTCGCGCTCATCAGCGATTCGCTCTGGCGCACGCGGTACGGACGCGACGAGGCGATTCTCGGCAGGCAAATCATGGTCGACAAAGAGTCCAGAACCGTTATCGGAGTGCTTGCAACCGCTTTTCGTTTCAACGGCACGACCGATATCTGGACTCCGCTCGCCGAACGTGTCGACACGGCGGCCACCGAAAAAGCCGATTGGTATTGGCTCGCCGCAAAGCTCAAGCCTGGAGTGTCGGTCGAGCAGGCCCGCCAGGAAGTCGAGCGTATCGGGAGAAACCTCTCGGCAAGCAAGCCCGCGGAGTACAAGAATTTTTCGCTCACCGTGCGGTCGAGCCTGGTCGACCGAGG
>DASYSH010000216.1:0-5942 GCA_036003525.1 Gemmatimonadaceae bacterium
CGTGCGCGCGGCGATCGCCCGGAAGTTTTCGCGCCAGTCATATCCGTCGCGTCTCAGCCGCGCGGCGACCGCCGCGCCGGTCGCGCTCGCTTCATGCGGCGGACGGAACAGCGACGCGAAATCGTGATCGGCGAAATACGCCGGGTAAATCGCGCGGCTGTATTCCGCGTGCACGGCGGGATCGTCCGCGTGCAGCATGCGCGGATCGAGCGCGGCGAGCGTTTCACGTTCAACGCCGGTGAGGCGCGCGAGCGCGCCTGGATGCAGTGACGGAATCCACGCGCTCGTCGCGCCGACCGCGTTCACGAGCACGAGTCGCCGCACACCCATCGGATCACGCGACGCGGCGAGCATCGCGATGCCGCCGCCCCACGAGTGACCGAGCATATCCCAGCGCGCGATGCCGAGCGCCTCGCGAATCGCGACGGCATCACCGGCGTCGTATTCGATCCGCGAACTGCGCAGCGCGGGAGGGACGCCGCTCGCGCCGCGCCCCCGCTGGTCGTACAGAATCAGCTGGCGCGTCGCGGCCAGCGGAGCGAGTGCGGGCCAGAGAATCGCATGCGAGTAGAGCATGCCCCCGTTGATGCACACGAGCGGGGGCGCTCCCGCGACTTCCGGAGAGTGATACACGGCGAACGCGAGACCGCGCGTTTCGACCGTGCGGCGCACGAGGCGCGGCGTGCGCGGCTGCGTCTGCTTGAACGCGAGCAGTCGTTCGCGCGCGCTGTTTGTCGCGGTCATTCGAACTGCGCGAGCGCCCATGCGGCGTGCGCGCGCACCAGCGGCTCCGGATCATCGCGCATTGCGGCTTCAAGTGCCGGAATGGTCGCGGGATCACGGCGATTCCCCAGCGCGACGGCGGCGTTGCGCGCGAGCCCGCGACGCTTCGCCCGGGTCATCGCGCTCTTTCCGAATCGCGCGCGCCACTCGGCGTCGCTCAGCGCAAGCAGCTCGGCCGCGTCGGGATTGACGCGATCCGCGCGCGGCATCAACGCCGGTTCGGTGACGTCGCGAGCGAAGCGGACATTCCACGGACATACATCCTGACAGATATCGCAGCCGTACACGAGCTCACCGATTGGCGCGCGAAACTCGAGCGGAATTTCGCCCTTGAGTTCGATTGTGAGATACGCAATGCAGCGCGTCGCATCGAGCGAACGCGGCGCGGTGAACGCATCGGTCGGACACGCGTCGAGACAGCGCGTGCAGCTGCCGCAGCGATCGGCTTCGAACGGCGCGTCGATTTCGAGGTCGGCGTCCGTGAACAGCGCGCCGATGAAAAAGCACGACCCGATCGCCGGATTGATCAGATTCGTGTTCTTGCCGAACCAGCCAAGCCCGGCGCGGCGCGCGAGATCGCGTTCGAGCACGGGACCGGTATCGACGTATGAACGCGTTCGCGCCGTGTCGCCGCTGGCCGCGGTGAACCAGCTGCCGAGCGCGTCGAGTTTTTCCTTCATGACATCGTGGTAATCATCGCCGCGTGCGTAGCGCGCGATCGGGCCCGAGGGCTGCGTGCCGCCGTAATTCATGGCGACGACGACGGCGGAGCGCATTCCCGGCTCGGGGCGGCGCGCATCGCGGCGGAGGTCGGCGCCGCGTTCGAGGTAATGCATCTCGCCGGCAAATCCCTGAGCGAGCCATTTGTCGAACGCATCCGACGTATCGGGTGCGCCGAGCGTGGTGATGCCGGCGAGGTCGAATCCGAGTCCGAACGCCTGCGCTTTGATTTGGGCCGCGGCGGGCGTCGTGCCGTGTGTGCTCACTGATTGGCGACGATCAAACGCCGCGGCGCGCCCATCGGGCGTAGCGGATGACATCTCGCATACTTGGAACCGCGTCGTGATCACCGAATGCGGTGTACATCCGCCATGCGACGTACTCTTTCGACGGGACCGGAAGAAACGGCGCGTGCGTGAGCCAGTCGCGACGCCGGAAACGCCATGCGACCGTGATGAGATCCCTGGCGAGCCGGGGATTCACGAGGGCGCGGAGCGCGAGGGCGAGGGAAAGGGACAGCCACTTCATATGATGGAAGATCGTTCCGCGCAGGCCCTCCATCAACACCACGGGAGACGAATCTCCCATTGAGACGCGCAACCGGACTACTTTCAGCTTATGTGGCTCTACAGCGCCATGCCGGTCATCAGCAGTCTCGCCTGCCGTGTCTACTATCGGCTGACGGTCGGTGGCGCGCGCGTGACCCCCGAGGGGCCGGCGCTCCTGGTCGCGAACCACACGAACTCGCTGATGGATCCGCCGCTGGTCGTCGTCGCCGCGCAGCGCAATGTGCGCTTCATGGCGAAGTCGACGCTGTTCACGCACCCGGGAATTTCGTGGCTCGTGAAAGCGGTGGGATCGGTTCCGGTCTACCGGCAGCAGGATGACCGCAAGGCCGTTTCGCAAAACTTCGATTCGTTTCGTGATGTGAGCGCCGCGCTCGCCGAAGGCTACGCGGTCGGAATATTCCCGGAAGGGATCAGCCACAGCGCGTCGCGGCTGCAGCCGCTCAAGACCGGCGCCGCGCGCATCGCGCTCGGCTCCGCCGAGAAAATTGGAAAGGCCTATCCGATCGTGCCGATCGGAATTGTGTTCCGCGACCGCAGGACTTTCAGAAGTGCCGCGCACGTCATCGTCGGCGACGCGTTCGCATGGGACGACATCGCGCTCCGCGGGCCGAATGACAAGGAGGCCGTGCGCGAACTCACGCGGCGCATCGAGGCGTCGATGCGCTCGGTGACGCTGAATCTGCACGACTGGAGCGACGAGCAACTCGTGCGCTGCGCCGAGCGGATCTGGCGCGCGGAGTTCGACGTCTCGGAAGACGCGCGCGACGAAATGGCGCGCCTGCACGCGGCGACCAATGCGCTCGCCCAGCTGCGGCTCGGCGAAGATTCACGCTGGCGCCCGGTCGCGCGCGAACTGCGCGCGCATGATCGCATGCTGACCCGGCTCGGGCTCACGCCGCAAACGCTCAAACAGAACGTGACGTCCGACATCGCGCTCCGCTGGACGCTCCGGAAAATTCCGCAGCTCGCGTTTGTGCCGCTCGCGGCGATCGGATATGTGCTCTTCTGGATTCCGCGCGAGATCACCGCTGCGGTCGCCGAAAAACTGGCGCGCCCCGAAGGCGAGGATGCCGTGCCGACGTATCGCGTTCTGGCAGGCTTCCTGTTTTTCGGAATCTGGTTTCTGCTGCTCTCGATCGCCGCGTCGTTTTTCATCGGCTTCTGGGGCGCGCTGGCGCTGTTCGTCGCGCTGCCGTTCATCGCAATGAGCGCGCTCGTCGCGGGCGAATCGCGCAGGCTCACGTGGGACGCGGTGAAGCGTTTCTTCGTGCTGCGGGTTCAGCGGGACCGCGTTTCGATGCTGCGGGCCCGCCAGCATGCGCTCGCGGAGGAATTGCGCGGCCTATATGAAGCTGCGTCCGTCCAGGCCGGCGGGCACGCGCAGCCCTAACGCTTCGAGCGCGCTCGGCATCACGTCGACGGTACGGCGCGGCGCGCCGCCCACTTTTCGGTTGAGCACGAGCGGCACCTGCATGTGCTCTTTGTGCAGCGCGCCGTGCGACGATACATGCGGGATCGGCTCGTACTTCGCGCGGTAATCCCAGTTGCGCGACGCCGAGAGCATGATCTCGCCGCAGCGCGCGCTGCCGGCGAGATGCGCGATCTGCACGAGCGCGTCGGGATAGTCGGACGCCGCTGTGACGTCGTACGCGTCGTCGTGCGAGAGTGACTCGTGCGCGCCGATCGCCAGCGGATCGCCGGTGAGCGGGCGGTAGGAGAACCGGCCGTCTTTCATTTCGACGCGCGCGGCGCCGCGGCCTCTGGCGCGGACCTCGCATGTGTTTCCGTCCAACGGAATGAAGAGGAGGTCGACCGATTCACGCTCGAGCAGCCGTTCGGGAAGCCATGCCCACTTTTTTGAAAGCGCGTCCCAGGGAACGCGCACCGACGAGCGGCTGCGCAGGTCGAGGTACAAATGCGCCATCGCATTTCCGCTCACCATGACGGCGACGTCGCGCCCGCGTCCGATCATCCACGGATGCGCGATCACGCCGAGTTTCCACGATGCGATGAGTCCGGCGAGATCTTCGTGCGCGCGCACCGGTGAATGGCCATGATCGCTCACGATCCACAGATGCATCGAGTCCCAGCGTCCATCGCGTTCGGCGTCGTCGCGAATGCGCGCGGCTGTTTCGTCGACCGTGCGCAGGGCGTCGCGCACGACCTGCGCGGTGTGCCCCTGCGAGTGCGAAGTCTTGTCGATTCCGGTCAGCGCGCAGAACGCGACCTGCGGACGCTCATCGCGAATCCGCTGCGCGACGCGCGCGCCGATTTCGCGATCGATTGCGAGCCATCCGCGCACGTTGCCGCTGAAATGAACGCGCGCCGCGCGCAAGCCGAACCCGATCGTATGACCTTCGCGGTCCCTTGGTTTGAGCCCGCGGCCGATCACGCTCAGCGCGCCAATGTTCGAATCGGAAAGCTCAAATAGTGTCGGAGCGAGCGGATCGATGTCGCGGTCGACTTTCCGGAATTCGCTGCCGACGTAGCTGCGCGCCCGCGGAAGAAACGACGTCGCGCTTCCCGCCCGATCGTACCAACGGATGCCCGGAAGCCCGACCGGTCCGGGGTACCGGCCCATGATGAATGGCGTGTACGCGGGACCGGTTACCGACGGAAACACGGACGTAACGGTGTGCGTTCCGCCCTCGGCACTCATTTTGGCCAACGCGGGGATTTCACCGGCGTTCATGGCCGCAGCGAGCGTATCGGGCCGGATTCCGTCGGCCACGAGGATCACCACACTGGAGCGCGCCATCTCGCGGGAAGTCACGCGGGAAAGTAAACTGCTCGGATGCCACGAAAGACAGCTGTAAAGGGCGGGAAGCTGGCCGCCCACAAGTCCGCAGAGACGGGGAAAGTTCCCGCCCCGCGGAAGTCGGCGCCAACACGGCGCGTCGACGACGCGATCCGCGATCAATACGAGGCCTACACCACCGAGGACGAAAAACTCCTCCAGGCAGCGCCGCACCCCGATGATTTCACGCGCAGCGACACCTGGCGCGTGCTGCGCATCATGGGCGAGTTCATTGAAGGGTTCGACAAGCTCGCGAATGTCGGCAAAGCCGTGACGGTGTTTGGGTCCGCGCGCACCGACCCGGAAGATCCGCAATATCTCGCCGCGGTCGAGGTGGGAAAGCTGCTGGCGGAAGCCGGCTTCGCGACGATCACGGGTTCGGGTCCCGGGATCATGGAAGCGTCG
Organism: Gemmatimonadaceae bacterium; assembly: GCA_036003525.1. GTDB lineage: Bacteria > Gemmatimonadota > Gemmatimonadetes > Gemmatimonadales > Gemmatimonadaceae > Fen-1231. The sequence continues at coordinate 5,275 of DASYSH010000216.1, forward strand.
AACAAAGGCGCGAAGCTCGCCGGCGGACGCAGCGTCGGGTGCAATATCGAGCTGCCGTTCGAGCAGGGGACGAATCCGTATGTCGATACGGTCGTGAATTTCCGCTATTTCTTCGTCCGCAAGACGATGTTCATCAAGTACAGCGTCGGGTTCGTCATTTTCCCCGGCGGCTTCGGAACGCTCGACGAACTGTTCGAAGCGATCACGCTGATTCAAACGGGAAAGATTTCGCAATTCCCGGTGATACTTTTCGGCACACACTATTGGGCCGGGTTGCTGCGCTGGATGCAGTCGCGCGTGCTCGGCGAAAAGAAAATCGCCGAGGGCGATCTCGATCTGATGCAGGTGACGGACGATCCAAAGGAAGTCGTGCGGATCGTCACGGCCGCCTACAAGGCACAGATGAAAACAGAACGGGAGCGCCCGCTGGTATGAGCAAAAAGAAATCAGGCGCCGGCGATCGCGAGCGCGGCGGGTTCAAGGCGTCGCGGCACGGATCGAGGGCTCCGGCAAAACGGGCGAGCCCCGCGGGACCGAAGGGCGAGCAGAAGCGCGCCGCGGAGGAACGCGAGGCCGCGGGCGCCAAGCATGTCTCGGCGGCGGCGAGCCGGTTTCTGAAAGGAAAGAAAATCGATCCGCGCCGCATCGACGGCAGCGAGAGTGTCGTG
>DASYSH010000217.1:0-2290 GCA_036003525.1 Gemmatimonadaceae bacterium
GTCACGGCTCCGAATGCGGACGGGAATACGTTCGCGAAGTTCACCGTCTGCGCCACTGAGCCGCCGAACGTGGTCGTGTGGCCGGACGTGCCGATGAACGAGGTCGTTCCGTTGATCTGTGCGAAATTTCCGGAGAGCGAGAGGTTGCCCTGCGTCAGCAATCCGGACTCGCTGCCGCCGCCGAATGTTGCATTGCCGACGATCGAGAGCACGTCGGCCGAGTTGTTCATCGTGAGTGTGCCCGTTCCGGTCGTCGCGAATGTCCCGGCGATGCCCATCGCGTGACCGCCGAGAGTGAGGCTTCCGCTCACGGAGACTGTGCCCGCCATGCTTGCCGACGCACTCGCCGTGTACGTGCCCGTCACGGTCACGTTCTGTGCGATTGGGCCGGCGACCGTGCCGGTGCCGTTGAGATCGACAGTGCCCGCGCCAGCCGTCGTGCCGTTGTCCGTGAAGTTGCCGGTGACGGTCAGCGTCGGCGACGACGCGAATGTCAGCGTCGCGCCAAAGCCGACGGTGAGATGCTTCACCGTCACGGCCGCGCTGATCGTCGGCTGATTGCCGCCGGACGGAATGAAGACGGAGTCGCCCGCGACCGGCACGCCCGACGGGGTCCAGTTCGTCGACGTCGTCCACGCAGTGCTAGTCGCGCCCGTCCATGTCTTGCTGAAGCCGGTGAGTGTCGCGGTCGCGTTGAATGTTGCCGGCGATCCCGTGAGCGAGCCGCTCGTGGCCGTCGCCGTCTGCGCGCCCGGCGTGGAGCCGAGCGTCCAGCTCGACGTCGCAACGCCGCTCGAGTTCGTCACGCTCGACGTCGGAGTCACGATGGCGCCACCCGACGACGCCCAGTTCACCGTGGTGCCCGTCACCGGGTTGCCGAACGCGTCCGTGACAGTAACGGCGAGCGCGGTGGCGAGCGGACTGCTGGTGATTCCCGTTTGTCCCTGACCGCCGCTGATCGCGAGCGTCGCCGCAGAGCCGGCGGTGATGTTGAACGCGCTCGTCGTTGCCGACGTCACGCCGCTCGCGCTGGCGACGAGTGTGTAGCCCGTCCCCGCCTTGTTGAGCGACATGCTGTTGAACACCGCCACGCCAGCGACGGCGGTGACGGACGGGGGGCCGCTCAATGTGGCGCCGCCCGGATTCGCACCGATCGCCAGCGACACGCTGCCGGTGTACGTCGTCACGACATTATTCGCGAAATCCTTCGCGGTTACCACGACTGCCGGTGAGATCGGGAGGCCCGCCGCGGTGTTGGTCGGCTGCTGCGAGATCACCAGCTGCGTAGCCGCGCCCGTCCAGCCGAGCACCATGCCGCCGCTCGTGAGGCTCACGAGCCCACCGTTGTTTGACGGCGTAACGCCCGTCATCGTGAGCGTGTCCGGGCCCACGATGGAGATGTATGAGCCGCCGCCGGTCGGCGTCGTGAGGAACGTGAAGTTCGGGAGCGTGATGTTGGTCTTCGTCGAATACTCGAAGTCGAACTGCGGCAAGGTCGTGGCCGAGATGTTCTGGAACGTCACGTTGGTGATCGACGGAAACAGCCCGGCTCCTGCGGTGCCGATCGTGGCCCACCGCACATTGTCGAACACGACGTTTTGCAGGTTGGCGCCGTTCGACGTGATCAGGTGATCAGCGGCGCTCTCGATATGGAATGACGTGCCGGTGGCCTGCAGCTGGCCGGTCAGATAGACATTGCTCGCGAGCACTGTCGCGGTGTCGGAGAGATTCAGATTGCCGAAGTGCGACGAGGCCGCTGCTGGATTCGCGAAGTTGATCGTTTGCGCGAGAGTGCCGCTGAGCGTGGTCATATGCGGCGCAGTCGCAACGAACGCCGTCGGCGAGGTCGTCTGCGAGAAGTTGCCAGAGAGCTGGAGAGTGCCCGCCGTCAGCAACCCGGTCTCATTACCGCCGCCGAACGTGGCATTTCCAGCGACGAACATTTGGTCGGCCGCGTTCGTCATCGTGACGGTGCCCGTGCCGGTCGTCGCGAAGGTGGTCCCGACGCTCACGGTGTGACCACCGAGCGTGAGGCTGCCGCTGACCGACATCGAAGCTGTAGCGGCCACGCTCGAGGTCGCGCTGTAGGTGCCGCTCACGGTGACATTTTGCGCGATCAGGCCGAGCACGTTGCCGGTGCCGTTGAGGTCGACCGTGCCGGCGCCCACCGTGCTGCCGTTAACAATGAGGTTGCCGGTGACGGTCAGCGTCGGTGACGATGCGAAAGTCAGCGCCGCGCTGGACCCGACGGTCAGATGCTTCACCGTGACCGCCGCGCTGATCGTCGGCT
>DASYSH010000218.1:0-1650 GCA_036003525.1 Gemmatimonadaceae bacterium
GTTGCCGCGGCCGCCGCGGGCATCGGCGAGATCGTTGTGTGGGGCGAAGCCGCTGGCTGCACATCGTTCGCGTCGTTCGTATCCGGCGCGCCGCCGGTTTCGCCGGCGGCGCGCCCCAAAGATGCGGCGCATGGGCTCGTCGCGCTTCCATATTCGAGCGGCACCACCGGACTTCCGAAAGGCGTGATGCTTTCGCACCGCAACCTCGTGGCGAATCTCGCGCAAATCGATTTTGTCGACAGCACCAAGCCCGGTGAGTATCTCGTCGGCGTGCTGCCGTTCTTCCATATCTATGGAATGACGGTCGTGCTGTGCGGCGTGCTGCGCAAAGGCGGCTGCGTGGTCGCGATGCCGCAGTTCGATCTCGAACAATACTTGCGCCTGACGGAGAAATACCGATGCCGGCGGGCGTATCTCGTTCCGCCAATCGCGCTCGCGCTCGCGAAGAATCCGGTCGTCGACCAGTTCGATCTGTCCGCGCTGGAGTTCGTGACGTCGGGTGCGGCGCCGATGGGACGCGAACTCGAGGAGGGATGCGCGACGCGGATCGGCTGCATGGTGAAGCAGGGATATGGCATGACCGAGGCAAGTCCCGTGACGCACTTCACGCCGGAAGATCCCGCATTTGCGCGCAGCGGATCATGCGGGCTGCTGGTTCCGAATACGGAGTGCCGAATCATCGACCTGGAAACCAGGAAGGACGTTCCGCCCGGCGGGCACGGAGAAATTCTGATCCGCGGCCCGCAGGTGATGCAGGGATATCTCAACAATCCGGATGCGACGGCGGAAACCGTCGATGATGACGGCTGGCTGCACACCGGCGACGTCGGATACGCCGACGCCGACGGGTTCTTCTATATCGTCGACCGCCTGAAGGAGTTCATCAAGTACAAGGGCTTTCAGGTCGCGCCGGCGGAACTCGAGGGCATCCTCCTCACGCACACGGCGGTGGCGGATTGCGCGGTGATCCCGATGGCTGACGCCGAGGCGGGCGAGATTCCCAAAGCGTTCATCGTAATGCGACACGATGTAACTTCAGAGGAGTTGATGGAATACGTGGCCGGAATCGTGGCGTCTTTCAAGAAGGTGCGGTCGGTGGAATTCATCGCGAAGATTCCGAAGTCCCCGTCGGGGAAAATTCTGAGGCGCGAGCTGATCGCACTCGAGCGCTCGCGCATCGTGCGTTCGTGATCAAGTACATAGGATCGAAACGCACCCTCGTCCCGCGCATCCTCGCGTACGCCAAAGCGATCCGCGAACGCACCGGAGCGTCTTCGTTTTGCGACATGTTCACCGGCACCACGCGTGTCGCGCAGGCGCTGAAGCGCGCGCACTTTCATGTGACGGCGAACGATCTCGCGTCGTATTCGGAGATACTCGCGATCGCGTACATCGAAGCGGACGCCGATCAGCATCGCGGGCCGCTGACCGCGGCGAAGATCGGGCATTTGAACGGGCTGCCCGGCCGCGACGGGTACTTCACGCAGACGTTCTGCGTCGATTCGCGCTATTTCCAGCCGGGAAACGGACGGCGCATCGACGCGATCCGCGAGGAGATCGACCGGATCAGCGACGATCGCGTGGAGCGCGCGATTTTGTTGACTGCGCTGCTCGAGGCCGCGGATCGCGTCGATTCGACCACGGGATTGC
>DASYSH010000219.1:0-3952 GCA_036003525.1 Gemmatimonadaceae bacterium
GCATCGATTTTCGGATGGCGGAGGACGGCCGGTTCTATTGTCTGGAGGCAAACACGCTTCCCGGGATGACGCAAACCAGTCTCATTCCACAGGCTGCGGCAGCCGCGGGAATATCATTCCCGGAGCTGTGCGAGCGTATCGTGCGCCTGGCGATGGCGCGCGGGGGTGACGTGTGACCCAGCTACCGACTCCCACGGCGGCGCTCGCGGGTGTTCCCGCGGGACTGCAGTCGCAGGGTGTGTGGCTCGGACGCCGCCAACTCTTCGTGCGCTTCGCCGCCGAGGCGGAGACCGCGACGATGTACACCGCGGACGCGCTGGCGGGAGAGATTCGCCGCGCGACGTCTCGCAGTTCATTTCATTCTGTTTCGATCAGCGGGCGTGACCCGCTGTCGAACGTCGACTATTTGTGCATCGCGATCGAGCGGGCCGCGCAGGCCCTTTCCGGGTTGCCGGTGATGTTGGACGTCGATGGCCAGCGTCCAGCGGAGCTCGACGCATTGAAGTCATTCGCGAAGTTGGCGCAGGTCACAATCGAAGGGTCGGCAGCGGAAACGATCGTGGATCGAGCTTTTGAATCGGTGGGGCGGGCGGCGAAACTCGGCATGCAACACGCGTTGGTAGTGCTTGCCGACGAACGGACGACGGACGCATCGATGCTCCGGTTGACCGAGCGGGCGCATGAAGCCAGTGATGCGACAATGGTCGTAATTCATCCTGGAACCGGGATCGCGGTCGACAAGGATCGCCGGTGGACGACGCTCTTCGAACGCGCCTCGGCCCTGCACAAAGATGTTCGGCTGCTTCTTCGATTGCCCCCGCCTACGGGGATGCGCTGAGGCCGGCAGGTGACGGGAACAGCATTTTCAAAGTCGTGTTAGAGAAGTAGTCGTTCGTTCACAGTCTTTTCGTAGGGCGTATGTCGTCGCTTCCGGCCCCGGCCAGTTCAGATCAAGAGCAGTTCAGGCTGACGCCAGCGGTGCAGGGAATCATCGCGATCAATTTGGTCGTGATGTTTCTGCAACTGACGGCCGTTCGCTATTCCTATACAAGCGAATGGCTGGGATTCGACGCGACGCGCGCGCCGTCGCAGTGGTGGTCGGTCGTCACGTATTCGCTGGTCCACAGCGGCGTCGGACACCTGCTGGCGAATTTGTACGGCCTATATCTCTTCGGGCCACGACTGGAACAGTCCTGGTCGGCGAACGGTGCGAGTGGAGCCGGCGCGAAGCGCTTCGTGTGGTTCTACCTGCTCTGCGCGCTTGGCGGCGTCGCCTTCGACATGCTGTTCATCCGTCAGGGCGTGCTCACCGGATCGTCCGCCGCGGTGTTCGGCGTGATGACCGCGTACGTGATGCAGTGGCCGAGCGACGAGGTCTACTTCCTGTTCGTGCTGCCGATGCGCGCGAAGACGCTCGCCGTGGGGATGATCGCCTTCAACGTGCTCGTCGGATTTGCGGCGACCGGTTCCGGTGGCGGTGTGAACGTGGTGTACTTCGCGCACCTGGGCGGGATCATCGCGGCTTACATCTATGTGCGTATGGCCGCCTCCACCGGTATCGACCAAGTTCGTCAGCGGGTGGCCAACGTTCCCGACGCGGATGAGCCGCCGCGCGCCATCCCCCGGAACTTGCCGCGGCGTGAACGCGGCGACGAGGTGGACGACATCGTGGCCAAGAGCAAGGCGATTGCGGCGAAGCGAACCGTAACGCTGACGCCCTCGTCGCGACGCCGCGAAGCACGCGCCGACGAGCTCAATCGCGTGCTCGACAAGATCTCGCAGCAGGGCATCGAGAGCCTCACGAGCGACGAGCGCAAGATTCTCGAAGAGATGTCGAAGCGCTTGCGCGGCAATTAGCCCACAAAAAAGAGCCCCCCGGGCTATGCCGGGGGGCGAGTGCCGCCACGCCGTTCTCGCGGCGGCGATGACCGGCGCATAGCGCCGGCACATTCGCAATATGTGGCGCGGTACAGGGCGTCGCTAGATAGCGATTGCCGGATTGGACCAAGTGCTAACATTTTTGCTCATGCCTAAGCCTGAGCTCCTCGAGACCTTCCCGAATCCCTATCCGGGCCGCGACTACGAGATCGCCATGGAGTGCCCGGAGTTCACGTCGCTCTGTCCGCTTGGCGGCATCGAGAGCGATGCCGACGAGCTGCGCGCATTGCAGGGAGGCGCGCCGGATTTCGGCACGATCTACATCACGTACGTTCCCGGTGACGTTTGTCTCGAGCTGAAGAGCCTGAAGCTGTATCTCTGGAGCTTTCGCGACGACGGAATTTTTTACGAGCGAGCCGTCAATCGAATCCTCGATGATCTGTCGACGGCATCGAAACCACGTTGGATGGAGGTCGTCGGTGACTTCAATATTCGCGGCGGTATCAAGTCGGTCATTCGGGCGCGTATCGGCGCCGGGGCTGGCGACGGGCGAAAGGCGACGGGCGCCTAATGTGAGACGCGTTGCTCTCATCGCCGCGTGCACTCTCGCAGGCTGCTCGACGACGACGCCCAATCCCGCACCGCAGCCAGGCCAAGCAGGACGCCCGGTCGATCCGCAGCAACCGCCGGCGCTCGACGCCATCCGCGAAGCGGACATCCGGCGCGACATCTTCGCGCTCGGCGGCGACGCAATGCGCGGACGCGAGGCGGGCACGCTCGACGAGATGCGCGCGACCGGCTGGGTCGCCGAGCGAGCGCGTGAAGCGGGGCTCGCGCCAGCGGGCGACGACGGCACGTATTTCCAGTGGTGGTCGATCCGACGCACGCGGCTGAGCGAGAACAGTAAGATCTCGATCGGGCAGAACGCGCTGCGCTTATGGAACGACGTGGTGGCGCTCAACAATCAGTCGGCGATATTGGACGTTCCGATCATCTACGTGGCCGACTCGGCCGAGTTGTCGCGAACGGATGTGAAGGGAAAGGCGGTTGCGATTCCGCTCGCGGCGATCCCGGTGCAATCGGACGCACAGTTCACGATTCGCGGCAACTTTCAGAACACGACGGCAACCGCGGCGCGACAGCGCGCGGCGATGATCGCGCAGGCGGGGGGAGCGGCGGCGATCATCGTTTCCGATGCTGCCCCGTCGCTCGATCACGCATTCGAAGCGACGGCGGCCGTGTCGCGCCGCGGCACGTATGGGATCGATTCGGCGGGCGCGCCCGCGGGAGCGTTCGCCGGTGGTGGCGGTCGCGGGCGAGGCAATGCAGCGCCGCAGGTGCCGTCGCTCTGGGTTCGTCATGACAAATTCGAGCAGCTTCGAGCGCCCGGCGCGCGACTCTCGATCAACGTGTTCAGTGAGACCTTCACCTATCCGTCGGGCAACGTGATCGGCGTGGTGAAGGGAACGGATCCGCGCCTCGCCAACGAATACGTGTTGTACAGCGGGCATCAGGATCACGACGGTGTGCGCTACCCGGTGAACGGCGACTCGATTTGGAACGGCGCGGACGACAATGCGACGGTGAGTGTCGCACTGCTGGCGACGGCGCGGGCGTTCGTGAAGCATCCCGCCGCTCGGCCGGTGTTGTTCGTGTGGCACGGCGCGGAGGAGCGCGGTCTACTCGGCTCGCGCTGGTATGCGAGCCATCCGACCGTGCCGCAGTCGCAGATCGTCGCCGTTTTGAACGCCGACATGATTGGACGGAATAGTCCGGATAGTGCCGCGTTACTCGGCGCGCAACCGCCGCACAAGAATTCGGTCGCGCTCGTCAACGCGGCGCTTCGGGCGAACGGGCAGCTCACGCATTTCGTGATTGATACCATGTGGGATCGCCCGACGCACCCCGAAGGATGGTACTTCCGCAGCGATCACCTTCCCTACGCCCGGCTTGGAATCCCGGCGATCGAGTTCAGTACGAATTTGCATCCGGATTATCACACGCCGCGCGACGAGCCGTCGCGGATCGATATCACGAAGCTGACGAAGATGACGAAGTGGATGTACGGGACGGG
>DASYSH010000220.1:0-5180 GCA_036003525.1 Gemmatimonadaceae bacterium
GAAAATCAGGGACACCGATCGAGACGACACGCACCGGCTGATCGATCTTCTTGAGGAATTCGATTGTCGTGTCGGTCTTGTAGAGCGTCGCGGCCGGCTCTGAAAACGACCAGTACATGCGCTCGACGCTCCAGAGGTCGACGACCACAACCGCCACCAAGGCCCACCCCGCGACTTGCGCCGTAAGTTTTCGGCGCATGAGCAGAATGATGAGGCCGCATGTCAGTCCGGCGAAGAAAAGCGACCGAAGCGCGCCCAGTTTTACGTCCGGAGCGTTCGCGTCGACGCGGTCTGCGAGTCCTGCACCGGCGATGTTGCTGCCGAGTACCGTGAATCCGCCGACCAGTGCGAAGAGCGTGATGACCACCGCGCCGATCAATGCGCCATAGACGTACTTCGTCGAAAACTTTCCTGCGAGCAGCCGCTCGGTTCCGAGCGCCGCCATGATCGCCGATGCGAATGTCGTGATGAAAAAGATCGTGCTCGGCGCGCGGAAAAATTTCGTCCCGGGCACGAGCGCGTAGATCAACTGGAAGAACGGCGTGCTCCCGCCGAGCGCCCAGAGCAATGTCACGATCGCGGTTCCGATCCAGAACCAGAAGAATCGCTTCCGTGATCCGGTCCACCCTGCGCCGAACGCGGCGAATGCGAGGAGCAGAACTGCGACGCCGATGTACTCACTGTGGAAGTGAATGAGGTTCCGACCCCAATAGTTTTGGAGAATGCCGGAGAATTGCGGCAGGTACGTATTGATCAGTTCCTCGATCGGAAACGAAAACGATGTCGCCGTGTCGTAGCCGAATCCCGGACCGCGCGGCGACCAGCTCACATACTCCCGCACGGGCAGGAATTGAATTGCGCCGATCGCGCCGCCGACGATCACCGCACCGAGCGCGAGGCCCAGCCGCTGCAGCGCGACACGCGGCGGAAGTTTCTCCGCCCCGATCCCGCCGTACCCAATGAAGAGCGCCCAAGCACCGCATGTCAGCAGCAAGTACTGCAGCAGCTGCGGATGGGGCGTGAGCACCGCGAGTCCGACGACGAGCGCAAAGGCACCCCATGCCCAGCGCTTTCCGTCGCGCATCGCCCACGTGAGCACCAGGAGCGCCACCGGGAAAAGCGCCGAGACGAAAATCTTTCCGTCATGCCCCGCCGACGGGAGCGACGATACGAATCCGCCCATCATGTAGGCGGCGCCGCCGATCACCGCCGGGAAGAATGAAAATTTTCCGGCGACGCGAAGGAACCAGTATGTGGCGAACCCACAGAGAAAAAAGTGCAGGATCATTCCCCACGTCATCGCGACGTCGGTCGGCATGATCATGCGAAGCAGGAATGTCGGATAGAAAATGTCGCCGTGCATCGCGGCGACGTACGGCATGCCGCCGAAGATGTACGGATCCCACTGCGGAAAGCTCCCCGTGCTCTTGAGCGTCTGCGCCGCGAAATCGCGGAACGAGTACCCTGCCTTATACTGATCGCTCAGCGGGTTCACGAGGAATTTTCCCGCGAGCGCGGGATACGTGAGCGTCAGCGCGCTGATTGCATACACGATCGCGGCCCACACGCCGGCAAATCGCGGCGTGTAGGCAGCGTCTGGTGAATCCGGCGCCGCGGCTTCGTTCTTACGAGACATTCTTCTCTGCGATGGGGTTGTGCTGCATCGATCTGGGACGGCGAACAGCGAGCAGAATCAGTCCTGGTGCGGCCTCGAGCACGGTGAGCCACAGTCGCGACGCAATCGCCAGGGCCGTGGCCTGTGCTCCGGTTTCGAGTCCGGCGGCGGCGAGCAATGTGACGAGCGTGGATTCCCGCACGCCGATTCCGCCGGGTGCGAACAAGGTGATATACCCGGCCAAATACGAAAGGGTGAAAACTGCCGTGTAGTACGAGTGTCTGCCAGCGGCGCCGCCGAAGAGCGCGACGGTGAGGTCGTGGAACGCCAGCCCGTACAGGTTCCATGCGAGTGAACACCCCGCGACCGCGAAAATAATTGCCAGCGGAGGAATCGCCGGAATCGGGATATCCCGACCGGTTACTCTCCTTGCGAGGCGTGCCAGCGGCGGCAGCAGCCACGGTGAGCCGAGCACGAGAACGCAAAACACGCCGAGCGCGACGAACAATGCGGTGCCGTGCCCGATAACGAGCGGCGAACCCGCGATTACGACCACCAGAACACCGGCCAGCAGGTTCACGAGATTCACCACGAGCGCCGAGCCCACCGCCGCGACGCCCGAGACGCCGGCTTCCTGCGCGAGCGCTCCCATCGCGCCGATTTGCCAGACTTTTCCGGGCACGTAGCGTCCCAAGTTCGAAATGAACCAGATTCGCGCCGCGACAGGCCATGACAACCGTCCGCCCCACGCGATCACAATTTGGCGCCACGTTTCGATCAGCACGGCGTAGCTCAGAGCGACCCAGCCCGCAGAGCCCAGCACCAGCCACCAATTGGGATGGATCGTCTCCGGCAGCGCGACCAGATCGCTCCACTCACTGCGGATCTTGAGCCCGAAGTACACCACCGCGATCGTGAAGAACACGTACTGCACGGCGAGCCAGATCTGCTTACGCGTCATGGGTCACGCTCGCATAGATGGAAGCGTAGTGTTCCGCTGCAACTTTCGGAGAGAAACGGCTGAGCGCGGCCGCGCGACCCGCGCGGCCCAGCGCAGCGCCTTTATCGGCGCGCGAAAGCGTGGCGTCGATCGCCGCGGCGAGCGCCCGCACATCACCCGGCGCGGTGAGCACGCCGGTTTCGTCATTCACGATCACGTCCTGCAAACCCCCGGAGCGAAACGCGATCACCGGCGTTTCGCAGAGCTGCGACTCGACCGCGACGAGCCCGAGACCTTCATGCTCGCTCGGAATGATCACCGCCGCGGCAGCACGGTACATCGGCACGAGTTGCTCCTGCGATTTGGCGCCGTGCCACTGCACGCGATCCGCGATTCCGAGCGAACGCGCGCTCGACTGCAATGCCGCGAGATCGTCGCCGTCGCCGACGACGTCGAGCGATGCACCGGACGATGATCCGGCCAGCGCCTGCAGGAGCAGCGCGATTCCCTTCTGCTCGTTGAGCCGGCCGACGAACAACAAACGGTTCGTCGATCGCGGCTCCGTGCCCGGGGAAAACAGCTCGACATCGACCGGCATCGGCTCGACCGCCACGTTCAGCCCCGGCGACATCGCAGCCGCCTCGGCGGCCAGAAAATTGCTCACCGCCGTCACCGACGCCGACCTGGCAATCACGCGGCGGAACAGCACCGGCGCCCAGGCCGTGCGTCGCGCGAGCCGCACATCGCTGCCATGCATCGTCGTCACGAGCGGACGAGACGAAAGCGACCCGAGTGCGAGCAATCCCGCCGGGAACCACCAGTGCGCATGGATCACGTCAGGCGAAAACTCAGCGGCGGCGCCGCGCACCGCGAGCGCGCCCCGGCTGAGCATCCCGGCGAGCGCCGCTTTGCCGCGAAGCGAATCGCCGACCTGCTCCGCCATCGTCCCTGTATATGCCAGCGTCTCCCACTTTTTCGGCGCGTAGCGAAAACGGCGCACGTCAATCCCGTCGACCGTTGCCCGGTCCAAGAGCTTCGGCGCCGAAGGCGCGAGCACACGGATGTCCGCGCCGCCGGCGCTGAGCGCGCGCGCGAGGCGCAGTATGAATGCGCCCGCGACGTCACCGCTGTGACGCGGAAAAGAATGCGTGACGAAGAGGACGCGCACGTAGTCGCGATTCCCTCTGCTATGGCGCGCGCGGCGGGCGTCGTTCGTCCATCAGCCGGCGCAGCTCGCGCTGTTCCGCCCGCAGCACCGCGATCTGTTCGCCGAGCAATCCCGTCGCGAAAAAAATAGAGCCGAGAATCAGGCACGTCTGGATGATCGTCCACACGGACCGCACGGCGAACAATCCGTTGTTCGTCGCGATCATGATCATGTTGGCGAGCCCCGCGATCAATCCGATCGCGAACAGCCCCGCCCCGACCATGCCGAATGCGAGCAGCGGCTTGCGGCCGAATCGCAGCTCGAACCAGACGGCGAGCATGTCGATGACGCCGACGGGAATCCGGGAGATTCCGAACTTCGATTTTCCCGCATTGCGTGGATACAGCGGCACCGGAATCTCGGTCACCGTGTAGCCCTGCGCCGCCGCGAGCACGATCATGTAGCGATGCCAGTCGGGACGCACCGGCTGGTCTTCCATGATCTCGCGCCGGTACGCCTTCACATTGTTCAGGTCGCGCACCGGCACGTGAAAGAGCGCGCGCGAAAGTTTGTTGTAGATCCCTGAAACGAACGCCTTCTCGTAGACGCCCTGTTTGTAGCCCGTCACCATGTCCGAATCGCCGGCGAGGATCGGCGCGACCAATCGCGGAATGTCCTCCGGCTTGAATTGCAGATCGGCCGGGAAGAATACGAGCACGTCCGCTTGTGCCGCCAGGAATCCGCTGCGCAGCGCGTCGGCGATGCCCCGCTGGCTGCGATGCGTGACCACCCGGAGGAACGGATACTTCGCACTGAGTTCGTCGAGCACCGCGGCGCTGCCGTCGGACGAGCCGTCGTTGACCACGATGACCTCGTATTTCTCCGGACGGCCGCGAAATGCTTCGTCGCACTGCTGCATGAACAGCGGAAGGTTTTCGACTTCATCTTTGGCGGGCACCAGCACGGAAACGGCGGGTTTGCTCATATGCGTTTCCTCATGCGCGCGGAAAGAACGCCGAGCTGCTCGCGATATTTTGCGACCGTGCGGCGCGCGATTTGAATGCCGTCCCGCTCCAGAATCTCCACGATGGCCTGGTCCGTCAGGGGGTTCGTGGGGTCCTCGGCATTGACGAGCTTCGAGATCGTATCCTTGATGCCGCGCGCCGAGACGTCGTCGCCGTCGACCGTCGACAGTCCCGACGAGAAAAAGAATTTCAGCGGCAGGACCCCACGCGGGGTCTGCGCATATTTCTCGTTCGTCACGCGGCTCACCGTGCTCTCGTGCATGCCGATCGCGTCCGCGACTTCGCGCAGCGTGAGCGGCTTCAGGTATTGGACGCCCTTCTCGAAGAACTCCCGCTGCCGGTCGACGATGAAATGCATGACCTTCAGCATCGTGTGGCGCCGCTGCTCGATCGCCTGGATGAGCCACTGCGCCGCGTTGAGCTTGTTCGTGATGAATTCCTTGTTCTCGCCCT
>DASYSH010000221.1:0-3121 GCA_036003525.1 Gemmatimonadaceae bacterium
GACTGTCATAGGCAGCGTGAACACGGCGGTCATCAGCGCGCACGCCGCGATTCCGAGGAGGGCGTCGGTGAGGTACATCGACGTCAGCCCGCCGCGTCCGTACGCGTGGCCGTCGAGATATTGCATGTAGGTGATCGGCAGCGCGGATGCGCAAATCAACAGACCGAACTGTGTCGCGGCGAACGGATTGTTTTTGCCGAGCGATTGCAAGGCGATCACGTTGACCATCGCGAGCGCCGCGGCTTGCACGACGTCCTCCCCGGCGATCGCGATCGCAAAAAGCGCCGGCGTGTGCGGAGCGATGATCAGGCTGAGCGTGAAGAACGCGCCCACGAATCCGATCGCGATGTACAGCGCGCGTGCCGGCGCGCGCCGCGCGATCAGCGGTACGAGCAAGCTCCCGACCAATCCCGCCGCGATGTTCGCCATGCCTCCGACCGTCGAAACGAACCGCTCGCTGGCATTGTAGTCGCCGCCAAGCCCGCCCAGCGTGTTGGTGAGCGCGAACGACGCCGCGGGGAGCCCGAACAGCAGCAAAGTCTGAAGGACGACGGGCTGCTTGATGAGCGCGCCGAGATCCCCGAAGAACGCGCCGAAACTTTCGCTTGCGAGGCGACTGTCCGGCGGCGGCGCGCGCATTCGAAAGTAGATAAAGAGCGGAAGCAGGTTCGGCGCCGCCAGCACGAGTGCGGCGTACTGGATGGGTAACGCGCGGATCACGCCAATTCCCACGAAGACGAATACACCGAAACCGGCGGTATTCGCGATGTTCATCCACGCGCCGAGCGTGGCATCGTCCTTCGCGTCGACCATCGATCCGAACCAGCCGCCGATCGCCATGAAGTTCGCGGACGCGCCAAGCAGTGCGCAAAACATCGCGGCGCCGAGCAGCGCGTGGTTTGATCCGGCCAGGAGAGACCCCAGTGCGCCGGCGGTCGCGAGCAAAGTCGAGCCTATCGCATATGTGCGCCGGCTGAACCAGATATCGAACACGGGGCCGATGAGAAAAACCAGAAACGTCGGGACCAGTGCGAGCGTCGTGAGCTCGGCGATGATCGGCTCTGCGACGTGCTGTGCGGCAAGCCACTGCGGCACCGTGAGCAGCGCGAGCCCTCCCGTGAGTCCGAGCGGGAGGTTCGCGAAGCCGAGGAGCCAGACAGGGAGAGGTTTGTACGTTCTTGTGGCTTTCGGCATCGGGCAACAGTAGCGTGCGCGCCGCAGGATGCAATGTTACGTGAACGAGCACCTGCATCGATGCGACTCTCGATGGCGACGGCGAGTTAGTCGGCTTATCATAGGGAATGCGCATCCAAAAACTCTTTCTGCTCGCCTTCCCCGCCGCACTCGCCGCGCAAACTGCTCCCGCTCCTGCTCCCGCTCCTGCGCCCGCACCGTTCGACGCTCCGTTCAAGGCGCGGCCAAGTGGCAGCGGACCGGTAAAAGTTGGACCAGTGAAAGGCACCGTCATCGTAGTTGGCGGCGGCGCGATGGGTCCCGAGGTCTACAAAGCTTTCATCGACGCGGCCGGTGGTCCCGATGCGCTGATCGTCGACGTCCCGAACGCGGGCGGCACCGACACCGTGCCAGCGAATACCGGAAACGGATGGCGACTGAATGGCGCGAAAAACGTTGTCGTTTATTTCACGAAAGACAGAAAAGTCGCCGACTCCGATTCGATGGTCGCGATTCTGAAAAAAGCGGGCGGCGTCTGGTTCGAGGGCGGGCGGCAGTTCCATCTCGTGCAAGACTACGGCGCGACGAAGAGCGAGCGCGGGTTCATGGAAGTGCTCGAACGCGGCGGCGTGATCGCCGGTTCGTCCGCAGGCGCGTCGATCCTCGGTGACTTCATGGTGCGCGGCCATCCGTCGAACAACAACAACGTCATGGACCAGCCGGGCTGGGAGACGGCATTCGGCTATCTCAGAAATGTTGGCATCGATCAGCACGTCGTGGCGCGCTCACGCCTGCCCGACCTCGCTGACTCGATCATCCCGCGCTTTCCCGGTCTGCTCGCGATTTCCGAAGATGAGGGAACCGCGTGGGTGATTCGCGGTGACACCGCGCACATCATCGGGCGCAACAAGGCGTTTGTCTACAATGGAAAAGACGGAACAGATCCCGGCGCACCATTCCTCACGCTGCATCCAGGCGACAGCTACAACCTGAATACGCGAAAGGTCATCGCGCGCGCGATCGATCGCTCGCCGGTCAAGGTCGACATGATCAACGACCTGTTCAAGAAATACAACGACGCCGCTGCGGGCGGCGCGACTGTGCTGGTTGCGGTGAACGGAGAGGTCTTCATCGATCATGCGTACGGTATCGCCGCGCAGCCGCGATTCATGCCGCGCACCACGCTGCCGCAGTTCTCGCTCGGCGATATGTCGGGAGTCTGGAGCAATATCTGCGCGCAGTTGCCGCCCGTGCCGGCGCGCGGTGGGCGCGGCGCGGCGACGGCGAATCCTGATTCGGCGCCGCCGCCGGCGGCTCGGGGTCGCGGAGGTCCGCCGCCGTCGCCGCTCCAGCAGTGCGTGGCGCGAA
The DNA here is from genome assembly GCA_036003525.1 of Gemmatimonadaceae bacterium. GTDB lineage: Bacteria > Gemmatimonadota > Gemmatimonadetes > Gemmatimonadales > Gemmatimonadaceae > Fen-1231. Next base: position 2,542 of record DASYSH010000221.1, read on the forward strand.
TCTCGACTGTGATCGGCGCCCACCAGTCTGTTTCCGTCGACGGCAAAGATGTGCTGTCGAGCGTCGACGAACTCTACCGTCTTGGACTGGCCCTCGATGTGCCGACTACCTGGCGCACCGCGGATTACACGAAGGGCTGGACCGTCGACACGTACAAGGGACAGCAGCGGGTCGCCGTATACGCGACCGCAGACGGAAAACGCGCGGCGTTCGTGCGGCTTCCCGACAAACACGCGACGATAATCATTCTCACGAATGACGCAAATGCCGACGCTCGCGCGATGTCGGAGAGAATCCTGGATCGCGTGATTGCGGCGAAGTAGCCGCGCCCGCCTTCCTCAGGTCGCCGGGCGCGTCCGCAACATGATTCACTCCCGCGCTTGCGCGCTCCTGCTGGCGTGCGCCGCTGCCATTGCACACGCGCAGCAAACCGCCGGCGCACCCGTCAACGGCGGTCCCGCGCCGGGGTTCGTGGAGGAATCATGGACCACGCGCGACGGGTTGCCGGTCAATTCGATTTCCATGATCGTGCAGAGCCGCGCCGGCTATATATGGTTGGCGACGTTCGACGGCCTTGTTC
>DASYSH010000222.1:0-2180 GCA_036003525.1 Gemmatimonadaceae bacterium
GCTGGGACTGCTGGCGGCAAAAATCGTTTCCATGACGACGCCCCTGCCTGCGGCGGTGGCGCCGTGGTCGATCGGCATGGCGCTCGTGCTCGGCGCGGGCGTAGGCATCGTCGCCGGCGTCTATCCGGCCTCGCGCGCGGCGCGCCTGGATCCTATCGCCGCACTGAGGCAGGAATGAAGTTCGTCGCGAAAGTTGCAATGGCGCTCGAGGGCGTCGGCATCGCATTCGAAGCGATTCGCGGCAACAAGGTCCGCGCCGCGCTCACGATTTCCGGCGTCGCGGTCGGCGTGTTCGTCGTGGTCGCGATGGCGGCGGCCGTGCACGGGATTCGCGAGAGTTTTCAAAAAGATCTCGACGAGTTCGGCGCGACGACGTTCCAGATCAACCGCCGTGATCCGGGCAGCAACCAGTGCAACAGCCCAGACGATCCGTGCCCCGACCGGAAGAATCCGCCGGTGTCGCTCGACGAGCTGCATGCGATTCAGGAGCTGCCTGAAGTCGCGTACGCAGTCGCGCGAATTGGAAACTCGGGCACGATGATCTATCGCGATCATCAGCTGAAGGCCGTTGGCTACGACGCATACACCACCGACTGGATCCGCACCGATCGCGCGGACATCTCGCCAGGCCGCAGCTTCACCGAAAGCGAAAATCAGAGCGCCGCGCCGCTGATCATCGTCAACGACACGCTCAAGTCACAGCTTTTTGGCGACTCCGACCCGCTTGGCAAGGAAATCACGCTCGAGGGAAAGCCGTTCACGGTGATCGGCGTCTACCATACGAAGGCGGGCTTCCTCAAAACGCTCAATGGCACCGGACCGGACCAGCCGCGCGCGATCATCCCGATGATGACGGCGTGGCGCCACCTGAGCGTCTACAAGCGCGGCATCGGCGTCGCGGTGATGCCGCAGCCGTCGATCACGCGTGACGACGCGATGGACGCCGTGACGGCACTCCTGCGCAGCCGCCGCGGCATCAAGCCGGGCGCGCGCAACTCGTTTTATCTGGTCGGCGAAGATCGCATCATGGACATCTTCAATCAGTTCTTCGGCGCGATATTTCTCGTCGGCCTCACGCTCTCCGGCGTGGGATTGCTGGTCGGCGGCGTCGGCGTCGTGGCGATCATGATGATCTCCGTCACGGAGCGCACGCGTGAGATCGGCGTGCGCAAAGCGCTCGGCGCCACGTCCGGAATTATTCTCTGGCAATTTCTCGTCGAAGCGGCAACGCTCACCACGCTCGGCGCTGGCATCGGCTTGGTCATTGGGGCGATACTCGCGGAAATTGTGAAGCTGAACACGCCGATTCCCGCGTCTATTCCGCCGGAGGCGATTCTCGTCGCGCTCGCCGCCGCCGCCGGAACAGGAATTCTTTTCGGGATGATGCCGGCGGCGCGGGCGGCAAGAATGGACCCCGTGGAGTCCCTGCGCCACGAATAGTAGTTTCGGACTTCGGTCTTCGGTCCTCGGTCCCAGCGTATGCGCCTCACCGATCTACTGAGCGTCGCCTTCGGAGAAATTCGCGCAAATAAGCTGCGCTCATTTTTCACGCTCCTCGGTATCATCGTTTCGGTCGCGTTCCTCGTCGCCGTCGTCGCGGTGATTCAGGGCATGAACGCGTACGTGAAGGAAAATCTCGCGGGCGCGATCGTCGGCACCAACGCATTCCAAATTCGCCGCACGCCACTGCAAGTCGGGTTCTACGACGACGAGGCGATGAAGCGCGTGCAGCGGCGACCGCGCATCAATGCCGCCGACGCCGCCTCCGTGCGTCTCGCGATTCCGGACGCACAAGCCATCGGCCTCACCACCGGGTTCCCCACCCCGCGCTCGGATATCGCATGGCGCAATCGTGAAGTCGGCGACATCCTCGTCTTCGGCGTGACGCCGCCGTATCAGGTCGTGCAGGACTACCGGTTCGAGTCCGGCGGCCCGCTCACCGACATCGATATCGAGCAGCGCCGTTCGGTGGTCGTGCTCGGGCATGAGGTCGCCGAGAAATTATTCGACGGCGTCGATGCCGTCGGCCAGGATGTGCGCCTCGGCAGCGAGCACTTCGAAGTGATCGGCGTCGCGGCGCCGAAAGGCAGCGTCCTCGGACAGAGCTTCGATTCGTTCGCGCTCATTCCGTTCACGCGCTACGAAATGCTCTACGGCCGCCGCCTGACCACGACGATCTC
>DASYSH010000223.1:0-1818 GCA_036003525.1 Gemmatimonadaceae bacterium
GAAGACACGAAGGCCACGCGAAGCGCGCGAAGTTTCGTACCCAAAAAGGCTTCGTGTTCTTCCTGCCCTTCGTGACTTCGTGATAAGAGCTACGCTTCGAGGAGCCAGAATGAATCGCAAAGTGACAGTGGTAGGCGGCGCCGGGAACGTGGGGGCGACCGTGGCCCGCGGCATCGCCGACAAGCAGCTGGCCGATGTGGTCGTGATTGACATCGCGGATCAGAAGGCCGCGGGCATTGCGCTCGACATGCTCGAAGCGTGTCCGGTGTATGGGTCGGACTCGCGGGTGCTCGGAACCGGTGACTACGCCGAGAGCGCCGGGTCGGAAATCGTCGTGATCACGTCGGGCGTGCCGCGCAAGCCCGGGATGAGCCGCGACGATTTATTGAACGTGAATTTCAAGATCATGCAGGCGGTGACCGAGCAGGTCGTGAAGTACTCGCCGAACTGCATCATCATCCCGGTGGCGAATCCGCTGGACGCCATGGCCCAGGCGATCTTCAAACTGAGCAAGTTCCCGCGCGAACGCGTCATCGGCATGGCCGGCGTGCTGGACTCGGCGCGGATGCGCTCGTTCATCGCGAAGGAACTGAGCGTGTCGGTCGAGAATGTCCATGCGTTCGTGCTCGGCGGGCACGGCGACACGATGGTCCCGCTGCCGCGCTATTCGACGGTCGCCGGCATCCCGATCACGGACCTCATGGACAAGGCGACGATCGACAGGATCTGCGCGCGAACGGCGCGCGGCGGCCTGGAAATCACGGAAATGGTCGGCACGAGCGCGTGGTACGCGCCCGGCGCGTCGGTCGTGGAAATGGTCGAAGCCATTTTGCTCGACAAGAAGAAGATCCTGCCGTGCTCCGTGTTCCTGCAGGGCGAGTACGGCGTGCGGGATCTGTTCGTCGGCGTGCCGTGCAAGCTTGGCGCGCGCGGCGTCGAGAAAATCGTCGAGATCAAACTGACGCCGGAGGAGGACGCGGCGTTCAAGAAATCGGCGGGGGCGGTCAAGGAGCTCGTCGACGTCATCAAGGTCTGAGTCCCGGTCTGACGGTTTCGTAATCGCTCTCCGGACGCGACGGCAGTGGAACACAAGTTGCTGCCGTCGCCGTCGGGCTCCTCCGCCTGTAGCGCTATGAGCCTGTCCGACACATCGCGAAAGTCCCCCGACGCCACGCGAAAGCGCACGCTGGTGCTGCTGGTGGACGATAACGTCCAGCAGCGGGAAATGTACGAAGTGGCGCTCGAGCGCGATTTCGATATTGTCACCGCCGGCCGCGGCGCCGATGCCATCGTCCTCGCCAGGGAGCGGCAGCCCGACGTGATCATCCTCGACGTGCGAATGCCGGGCATGGGCGGCGTGGAGGCCTGCGAGCGCTTGAAGAGCGATCCGGCGACGGAACGCATCCCCGTGATCATGCTGACCGGTGCAGACGATGAGCGCGTGCGAAGCGAGTGCGCTGCGGCCGGAGCGTTTGCGGTGCTGGGGAAGCCATGCACGCACGACTCCCTGGTTCAGGCGATCCGCGCGGCTTGCGCGAAGGGGGAGTGAGCGGCAATGAGGCGGCGCTACCGGGAAACCAGCAGCGCTTTGACGTATTCGCGCGTCATGCGGGCGATGTTGGAGATCGGAATCTCCTTCGGGCAGACCGCTTCGCACTCGCCTTCGTTCGAGCACGCGCCGAAACCCTCGTGCTCCATCTGCCCGACCATCCGCACGACGCGCCGGTAGCGCTCCGGCTGGCCCTGCGGCAGCAATCCGAGGTGGCTGATCTTCGCCGCTGTGAAGAGCGACGCCGAGCCGTTCGGACAAACCGCGAC
>DASYSH010000224.1:0-1985 GCA_036003525.1 Gemmatimonadaceae bacterium
CGCGCGCTGCACTGGTTCCGTCAGGTGCTGGAATTGCAGCTCGACGCCGAGACGCCGGATCAATTCCTCGAGTTCCTCAAGCTCGACTTGTATCAGGATGAAATCTTCGTCTTCACGCCGACGGGCGACGTCCATCAGTTGCCGCGCGGGGCGACGCCGATCGACTTTGCATTCGCGGTGCATACCGAAGTCGGGCTGCACACGCAGGGCGCGAAGGTGAACGGCCGCATCGTGCCGCTCTCCCGGGAGCTCAAGAATTCCGAGACGGTCGAAATCATCCGCTCGGCGAACGCGCGCCCGAGCCGCGACTGGCTCGCGCACGTTCGCACCGGACGCGCGCGCCACCGGATTCGCAGCTGGCTGCGCCACGAGGAGGAGAGCACGTCGATTCGGATCGGCTCGGAGATTCTCGAGCGCGAGCTGAAGCGGCGCCGCCACGCCAAGCTCACCGAGCCGCAGCTCGAGAAGGCCGCGGCGGAACTCAAGCTGAACAACGTGACGCATCTGTACGCGTCGCTGGGGCAGGGCGACATCAACGTCACCCAGGTCCTGCGCGCGCTCTATCCCGATTTCGACGAGCGCGACGACTCGGCGCTGAAGGCGAGCCCGCTCGAGCGGCTGATCGATCGCATGAAGCGGCCGGGGACGTCGAAGGGAATCCGGATTCAGGGCGTCGACGGACTGATGGTGCGATACGCGCAGTGCTGCCAGCCGGTGCCCGGCGACAAAGTCGTCGGCTACGTCACGCGCGGGCGGGGCGTGAGCATCCATCGCGCGGATTGCCCAAACCTTCTTTTCCTCGCGCACGAGCCGGAACGCCGGCTCGACATCGACTGGCAGATGAGCGAAGGCGAGCGCTTCGTGATTCGCCTGGCCATCGAAGCGTCGGACCGCCGCGGCCTGTACGCCGATCTCGCGCAGGCGGTGAGTGAAACGGGCACGGATATTCGCTCGCTCGAATTGAAAACGACCGATGGCCGCGTCGCGGGTGCCGCGCTGGTCGAAGTCGAGAACCTCGCGCACCTCGAGAAAATCATCAAGGCGGTGCGGCGGGTGAAGGGAGTATCCGAAGTGTCGCGGCGCGAACGGCTCACATCCTCCGAGAATTAATTTGCTGCTCATCGTCCATTCGTATCTGCGCTGGCTCGTGTTGATCGCCGGTGCGATCGCCGTCGGGAAATTGTGGGGCGCGGCAGTGCGCGGCGCGCCGTACGGGCCCGCCGAAAAGCGCGTATCCCAGATCTTCATCGGCCTGCTCGATCTGCAGTTCCTGCTCGGACTGATCCTCTACGCCACAAGCCCGCTGGTGAAGACGGCGATGCAAAACACGGCGACGTCGATGCAGGATCCACACACGCGATTCATCGTCGCCGAGCATCCGCTGATGATGTTCATTGCGCTGTGTGTGGCCCACGGGGCGAGTATCTGGTCGCGAAAGGCGCCGACGGACCGGCAGAAATTGTTGCGCGGGGAGTGGGGGTTCGCGCTGGCAATCGGGCTTATGCTCGCGGGGATTCCGTGGTTCCGGCTGTACGGGGCCTAAGAATCGGAACCTGAAACCGATAACGAAGAGCCAGAGACTACAAACCCTTAACCACAGCCCAACAGCTGCGGTCGGTGGTTAGGAGATTGTAGTTGCACGCCCTTGGTGATTGGTTGCTGGTCGGCCTACCCGAACAAAAGCCGACAGGGTATATTTAGCCATGCCCGCAAGCTTCGACCTCCAGGCCCCGTTCCAGCCCGCGGGTGATCAACCGCGCGCGATCAAGGAACTGACCGCGGGTCTCGAACGCCACGACCGTTTCCAAACGCTCCTCGGCGTGACCGGCTCGGGCAAGACGATGACGATCGCCAATGTCATCAAGAATATCGGCAAGCCGACGCTCGTTCTCTCACACAACAAGACGCTCGCCGCGCAGCTCTATGGCGAACTGAAATCGTTTTTTCCGAACAACGCGGTCGAGTACTTCATCTCGTATTATGAC
>DASYSH010000225.1:0-1865 GCA_036003525.1 Gemmatimonadaceae bacterium
CCGTCACGTACGCCATGCAGACGATCCGCGATATCGCCGACGCTGACGTTCCGGTATTCGGCATTTGCCTCGGCAATCAGCTGGTCGGCCTCGCCTATGGCGCGACGACATTCAAGCTGCCCTATGGCCATCGCGGCGGAAATCATCCCGTGAAGGATCTCGCGAGCGGCAAAGTGCTGATCACATCGCAGAATCATGGATTCGCGGTGCAGGGAACGCGGGAATCGATCCCCGGCGCGCCCGATCTTGAGGTGACACATGTGAACCTGAACGACGGTTCGATCGAAGGACTGCGGCATAAGCGCTTGCCAGTCTTCGCCGTACAGTTCCATCCGGAGGCGGCCCCAGGGCCTCATGACGCCCGCGGACTGTTCGACGACTTCATGAAGGCCGTCGAAGCCCGTTCATAGAGCGGCCAGGCCCCTGTGAAGGGCCTCCCAAGGCCCTCCAGGCGTGTAGGACCGGGCCCCCAACCGCTTGACACCACGGTAGATAACATCCTAGACTGGATGCACTTACGGTTTTTTCTTTCGGTGCCGAGTGTCCTCCGCAGAGGGATGTAAATGACCAAAGCCGATCTGGTCGAGCAAGTCACCGAGGCGATCTCGCAGACTTCCGGTCCGATGATTTCCAAAAAAGACTGCGCTCGCGTGGTGGACTCCTTTTTGGATGCCATCAAGGACGCGCTGAAGGAGCAGAAGAACATCGAGGTGCGTGGGTTCGGCACCTTCAAGATTCGCCAGCGCAAGACGCGGATGGCTCGCAACCCGCGCACTGGCGCGCCGGTGGAAGTGAGCGCGCGGCCGGTGCCGGTTTTCAAGCCGTCGAAAGAGCTGCGGGCGATGGTCGCCGATATCGACATTTCGGAGCTGACCGACGCGTAAACGAATATCCGCTCGGCAGTTGGTGTATTTTACAAGTATGGAAGTCCGTGTTCTTCTCTTTGCGTCGTACGCTGACGCCTTTGGCGCGCAGAACATCGCCGTCGACCTTCGCGAGGGGGCTACCGTGAAGGATTTGCTCGCGAAAGTGAGAGAACTCGCCGCGGGGCACTCGCTGCCGCCGGCTCCGTTGATCGCGGTCAATCAGGAATACGCAGCGCCGGGTGCGGTGATTCGCGCCGGCGACGAAGTCGCGCTGATTCCACCGGTGGCAGGCGGATGATTCGTACTGCGATCGTCACGCGACCGATCGACGCCTCTGCCCTGATCGCCGAGGTGGCGTCGGACACGCACGGCGCGACGTCGCTTTTTCTCGGAACCGTGCGCGATGTGAACGACGGACGCGCGGTGACGGGGATGGAATACACCGCATACGATGCGATGGCTTCGCGCGAGCTCGCGAAGATCGCGGGCGAAGCAGCGGAAAAATTCGACGACGTCATGCTGGTCGTCGAACACCGAACCGGCGCGCTCGCGCTCGGTGACGTGAGTGTAGCGATCGCCGCCGCCCACGCGCATCGCGGGCACGCACTCGACGCGACACGCTTCGTGATCGAGCAACTCAAGAAACGCGTCCCCATCTGGAAACGCGAGCATTACGTCGACGGAACTCGCGAGTGGATTGATCCCACCACATCCCACAGCGCGAATCCCACAGCCCTCGACATGCAGCAGGCTGTCCGATGACCGCCATCACGCTCAAGGATCAGTTCGGCCGCTCGATCGAATACCTAAGAATCTCGATCACCGACCGCTGCAATTTCCGCTGTGTCTACTGCATGCCGCGGGCGGTGTTCGGCAAGGATTATCAGTTCCTCGAGCACAAAGAACTGCTGACATTCGAGGAAATCGCCCGCCTGGCGCGTATTTTTGTCGGCCATGGCGTCGAAAAAATCCGGCTCACGGGCGGAGAGCCGCTGGTCC
>DASYSH010000226.1:0-7047 GCA_036003525.1 Gemmatimonadaceae bacterium
ATTTTTCCGCGCGAACTTCGCACACTCAAGTATTGCCTCGATCATCGACCCCGCATCCGCCAAGTCCTTCCCCGCGATATCAATCGCCGTCCCGTGATCCGGTGACGTCCGCGGAAACGGCAGCCCGAGCGTGACATTCACCGCACTCCCAAAGCTCGCCACTTTGATCGCCGTCATTCCGACATCGTGATACGGCGCGATCACCGCGTCGAACTCGCCTTTCATCGCGCGCACGAAGACCGTGTCGGCAGGAAACGGTCCCGCCATCCCTTCATCGCGCGCGACAGGACGAAGAATCCGTTCGTCTTCATCGCCGAATCGCCCGCCATCTCCGGCGTGCGGGTTCAGGGCGCAGAGCGCTAAACGGGGCTCCGCGATGCCATACCAGCGGCGCAATCCTTCACGTGTGAGCCGCGCAGCCCACGCGAGCGCGTCGGGCGTTACCGAGACGACGACGTCACGAAGCGGGATATGCGTCGTCGCGAGCACGACGCGCAATCGGTCGCTCGCGAGCATCATCGCCGTGCGTGAGTTCGTCAGCGCGGCGAGCATTTCGGTGTGGCCCGGAAAGTCGTAGCCGCCGGCCAGCAGCGCCGCCTTGTCGATCGGCGCGGTGACGATTCCGTCGACTTCGCCGGCGCCGGCCATCTCGACCGCGCGCTCGATCGCATCACCGGCCAGTCGCCCCGCATCCGAAAAATCGCCGGGGTTCGCCCAGCTCCCGACTGCGATATCGGGAGGGATATCGAGACCGGACGCGCCGATCACGACGGTCTCACATGCCGCGGTCACGCGCGAATCGGCGAGCGCCTTGCGAACGATTTCCGCGCCGATGCCGCGGGGATCCCCCAGCGTGATGGCAAGGCGCGCGCGTGAGCGCATCACATCACGATTTTTACAAACTGCTCCCTGCGCAGCTGGTCCATCATCCGGCGGAACTGGCGTTCCTGCGTGAGCTGCTCGCGCACTTTGTCGCGGACGTCGGCGATCGTGAAATCGCCGGCTTCCTGACGGTCCGTGATCATCACGACGACGTACTTCGGCATGCCGGTGCGCGGATTCGGAATCGGAAACGGCTGCGTGAGCTGTCCCTTCTTCACGCCTTCGAATGCGTTCCGGTATTCCTCGGGCAGTGTGCTGTCGACCGGACTGAGCGGCCACGACTTGAGCTCGTCGCCGTCATGATAGTATTTCGCAAGCGTGTCGTACGGCACGCCCGAACGCCACTTCTGAATCACCGTGTCCGCCACGAGGCGCGCGTGTGAAACATCTGCGCTGTCGATCTTCGGCACGATCAAAATGTGGCTCGACTTCACTTCAGCCGGCGCCACGCGGTCGATGCGAATGATGTGGAATCCGAACGGCGTCTCGACGACGACCGGATAGATGGTGCCTGGAGGCGCGCCGGAGAACAGCGCGCGATCGAACGCCTCGACCATCTTTCCGCGCCGCACCGACGGGAGCGCGCCGCCGAGATCTTTCGATCCCGGATCCATCGACTCCTTCTTCGCGGTCGTCTCGAAGTCGCCGCCCTTCTGCAGGACGACGAGCAGCGATTCCGCCTTCGCTTTCGCCGCTGCGCGATTCGCCGCGTTCGCCTTCGGCGCGATGACGATCTGCTTGAACGCCACCTCGGCGGGACGCGCGCCGATCTTGCCCTTCGCCTTTTCGAACGCGGCGGTGATGTCGGCTTCGGTCACGTTCACGGGCGCCGCAAGTTTTCCGTGCGCGCGCAGCGAATCCATCGCCTGCTGCTGCAGCAAGTCACGGCGCCGATTCTCGAGCAGAATATTGCGAAGCTCCGTCTCGGTGCCGAACCCTTCGCCCTTCAGCGCCGTGCGGAACTCGGCGTCGGACTTGTAGCGTGAGTGCAATTCCTTGAGACGTTTGTCGACGTCGGGCGTGATTTCCTTGTCGTCGACTTCCGACTTGTACTGCTTCGCGACCTGAATCAGAACTTCCTGGTCGATGATGTCGTTCAGGACCGTGTCGCGCGCATACAGGTTGAACGCGGCCGTGTCAGTCGGATCCGGAATCGGATGTCCCGCGCTCTTGAGCGTGAAAATGGCGTCCATCACTTCGCTGAGCAGGATCGGCTTCGCGCCGACGAGGGCAACGATCCGGTCGACCATGATGCCCACTGGCGCCATGGGCGCCGACACCGCGGCCTTCGGCGCAGCGGGTGCTGTGACAGATCCCGGCTGCTGCGCCGCAAGTGGAGCTGCGATGCAGAGAACGAGAGCTGCGCGAACAATCACCCGGTTGCGTGTCATACGACCTCTGTGCGTTTCAGTTACGGTTTCTTGGCCGGTGCGGGCGCCGGAAGCAGCTTCGGCGCCGGCGGCGGCGTGTTTGGCGGCGAGCCGGCCGTCGTCGGATCCGGAACCGCCGACTGCGGCATGTTCTTCGCCTTCGCGGAGTCGGCCGCTGCCACGGCCTTCTGTGCTTCGACGACCGCGCGATCGATTCCCGTCGCGACGATGCGTGCATCAAACTTGGCGCGGAGCGCACGCGAGACCGGCTCCGACACGTCGACGAACTGCGCCTTATTGGCGAGCAGCGCGTCCATGAACTTTTCGATACGGGCTGCCGCGATCTTCTCGCGGGCCGAAACGCTCTTGCCGCTGTCCGCGAGCGACGCCGGCGTGATGCCGAGGCCGTTGTATGAGTTCCAGACCGACCCGACGAAAATCGTGTGGAGATTCGACTTTTCGGTGGAATCGAGCGTGATCTTCGCGCTGTCTGCGGCGAGGAGCATGAGTTCATTCACGACGAGCTGCTTGGCGAACAATCCCATCACCGAGTCGGGGAGCTGCTGGAGTTTCTCACGGATCTGCGTCTGCGGCGGGTACGCCGCCATCCACTTCGCGACCTTCGCGGCCGTCATGTCGACGCCTTTCGCGCTCGCGACCAGCGTGTGGTCATCGCGATACGCGTCAAGATCGGCAGCAATGGCACGGATCAGTTTCGTCGCCGCCGGCTTTACGTCGATCTTCGACGACTTTTCGAGATTCGTGCTGTAATCGCTTTCGACTTTCGATGCGGCGATCTGCGAGTACTGCGCCGAAAACTTGTCCTTCACCTCGGCCCACGTCGGGCGCATGATGATGTGATACCCGTAATCCGACTGAACGGGTCCGGAGATCTCGCCCGGCTTCAGCGTGAGCACGGCGTTCTGGAACTCGGGAACCATCTTGCCCTTCTCGAAAATTCCGAGGTCGCCGCCGGTCTGCTTGGAGCCGTTGTCTTCGCTGTATTTCGAGGCCATCGCGGCGAAGTTGCCCGGCGTCAGCTGCTTACGAATTCCCTCGGCCTTGGCCTTTGCGGCGGCGAGCTGGGCAGGCGTCGAACTGGCTTTCTGCGCCATGATCAGGATATGGCGCGCGGCGAGCAGGTCGCCGTCGTTGTAATGCTTCTCGTACGTCGACGGATCGTCCGCCGGCGTCTGCTTGGAGACGGCCGCGAAGAGCTTCTTGAGGCGGATCTGGGCGATCTGCGCCCACATGCCCTCGTCGATCTGCTTTTGATCGTTGAGCGAGTCACCGCGGGCGGCGGCCTGGCCCAGCAGCTGGTAGTTCACCCAGATGTTGGTGATCGCGAGCGCCACGTCCTTGCGGGCGGGCGCGTGCGCGGCTGCCATCATGCCGGAGAGGCGCTGCACGGTGAGCTCCTGTCCTCCGGCGCGCGCGACGGTGTCCGTGTGCGCGGTCAGCGCGTCCTTAAGCCCTGCACAAGCGCAAATAACGAAGGCGGAGGCAACTACCGCTAAACGAGCACGAGTTGAAGACATTTCCCGGATGGCAGATGACAGAAGGCAGACGGCAGTTTCTACCGTCAAGAGAGGACAATTGTTCGGAGCGCGCGGACCAGGCCCTCTAAAATGGGCGATCCGCCGAGTCGCGTGAGCTTCAGCGACAACGGCTGCACGCGCCGCACATCGACCTGGAATTGTACGTCCTTGAAGGAGGCCGCGAGCGGCTTCATGCGCGGCAACGCATCGTCTCTAAAGGTAACACGGGCTTCGTCCCCGCGCACCATGATTCCCTCTATACCCAGCGAGGCGCCGAGCACTCGGAGCTGGGCGACATGGAAGAAGCCATCCGCCGCCGGCGGCAGGGGGCCAAAACGGTCGCGGATTTCGAGGCGGACATCCTCGATCGCCGCCGTGTCAGCGATGGTCGAAAGGCGGCGATAGACGTCGAGCTTCGCGTCCTGACTCGGGATGTAATCGTCGGGCAAAAACGCCGGCAGGTCGAGCGAAACGTCGGCCGGCGGCGGCGGCGGCGCTTTGTCACCGCGCATCACGCGCTTGACCGTTTCGTCGAGCATTCGCAGGTACAAATCGAAGCCCACGGCCGTGACAAAACCGGACTGCTCGGGGCCGAGGAGATTCCCCGCCCCACGCAGCTCCATGTCCTTCAACGCGACGCGATATCCCGCGCCGAGCTCGGTGTGGTGTTCGAGCACTTTGAGACGGCGTTCCGCGTCTTCGTCGACGGCGTCGGGCACCATCAGGTAGCAGTAGGCGCGACGGTGCGAGCGGCCCACGCGACCTCTGAGCTGGTACAACTGCGCGAGACCCAGGTGGTCGGCGCGATTCACGAACATGGTGTTCGCGTTCGGCACGTCGAGACCGCTTTCTACGATCAGCGTCGACACCAGGACGTCGATTTCGCCGGTGACGAATTGCTCCATCACTTTTTCGAGCGCCCGCGCGTGCATCTGGCCGTGACCCACGCCGACGCGGGCGCGCGGAACGACGCGCCGCACATGATCGGCGATCGCCTCGATGGTTTCGATGCGATTGTGCACGAAAAATACCTGCCCGCCGCGGTCGAGTTCGCGCGAAATGCCCTCATCGATCAGCCCGTCGTCCCACGGCTCGACGAACGTGAGCACCGGCGAGCGGTCGCGCGGCGGCGTCTGCATCAGCGTCATGTCGCGCAGGCCGGCGAGCGCGAGATGCAGCGTGCGCGGAATCGGCGTCGCGGTGAGCGTGAGCACGTCGGTCTCGAGCTTCAGCTGCTTGAGACGCTCTTTGTGCTTCACGCCAAAGCGATGCTCTTCGTCGACGATGATCAGGCCGAGCTTCGCGAAGCCGACGTCCTTTGAAAGAAGACGATGCGTGCCGATGACAATGTCGACTTTGCCTTCTTTCAGCGCCGCGACGATTTCGTGCTGCGCCTTCGGTCCCTGAAAGCGGCTCATCACCTCGACGCGCATCGGAAAATCGGCGAACCGATCGCCGAACACGCGCGCGTGCTGCTCGGCGAGCACGGTCGTCGGCACGAGCACCGCAACCTGGCGCCCGCTCTGCACCGCCTTGAACGCGGCACGCACGGCGATTTCCGTCTTGCCGTAGCCCACGTCGCCGACGAGCAGGCGGTCCATGGGGCGAGTGCTTTCCATGTCCTTCTTTACATCGTCGGTCGCCTTGCGCTGATCGGGCGTGTCTTCGAAGAGAAAACTCGACTCGAGCTGGCGCTGCCATGCGGTGTCGGCAAAGTGCGGCGGACGGCTCGCGACTTTTCTGCGCGCATACAGGTCGAGAAGCTCGACGGTCATCTCCTGAATCGCGCCGCGCGTGCGATCGCGCTGCCGCGACCAGCGCGTGCCGCCCAGCTGATGCAGGCGCGGTGGCGGCGCGTCTTCCGATACGTCGCCGACGGCGCGGAAGCGCTCGACCTGGTCGATGCGATACAGCGGGACGTTGAGACGGTCGCCGCCTTCGTACTCGATCACGATCATTTCGATCGTCGTTTCGCCGGCGAAAATCGTGCTCATCCCGCGATAGATGCCGACGCCGTGTTCGAGGTGCACGACATAGTCACCGAGCTTGAGCGCGGTGACGGCTTCGAGGGCGGCGCCGGTTGCGTAGCGGCGCGAACGACGGATGCGCCGCTCGCGACGGAAGATCTCGTGGTCTGTGAGAACGCGGAGCCCGACCACGTCTCCGCTTCCGGGAATCACGAACCCGCCGCCGAGCATGCCGATCGCGAGCGCGGCCGGACTCGGACGTCCGGGACCATCGGCGAGGAGTTCGTCGAGACGCTCGGCCTGACCGGCGTTGTCGCAGAGAATGATCGTCGGTATCTCGCCGCGCACGAGCGCGGAGAGGCGTTTCATGTCGCGGTCGATGATCTCCGGCGCGCGCAGCGGAAATGCGATCGCGCGGCTGTCGTCCTGCGCCGCGGAAATTTCGATCGTCGGAAAAGTCGCGAGCGACGCGAGCGCGTCGGCGGGCGGCTGATATAACTCGTCGCGCGAAGCGGCATCTTCGCCGCGACGCCGCGCGAGATCGATGTGATGCGCCGCCTCTTCCCATGTGCGCCGCATCTCGGGCTCGAGATGGACGCCGCGCGGAATGATCACGAGCGATTCCGGGGGGAACAACGCGGCGAGCGTCGTGCGCTCGAAGCGCTCTTCGATTTCCGAATCGCCGCTCACGTCCACGGGGAGCACGAGCGCGACTTCCGCGGGCTTCGACGCGCGCTGCGTGAGCAGATCGAAGTGGCGCATCTCGGCGATTTCGTCGCCCCAGAATTCGAGGCGCACCGGATCGCTCATGCCGAATCCGTACACATCGACGATGCCGCCGCGCACGGAGAACTGCGCGACATCTTCGACCATTTCGACTTTCTCGAAGCCAACCGACTCGAGGTGCGCGGAAAGCGCGTCGAGGCGCCAGCTGTCACCGCGACGCAGTTCGAGCCGCGCGGATGCGAGCGCTTTCGGCAGCCGCGTGCGCTCGAGAATCGCGCGCGCCGTGGTGAGCAGAATGCGCACTTCGCCGCGCGTCATCCGCTCGAGCGTTTCTACGCGCTCGCCCGCGACTTCGGCGTGCGGCTCGACCTCGCCGAATCCCTCGCGAGGCGGATAGAGCGCCACGAACTCTTCGCCGAGCACAGACTGCAGGTCGGCGAGCCAGCGTTCGGCCTCGGGCAGCTGATCGGCGACGATCGTCAGCATGCGGTTGGCCGATTGACGCGCGAGCGCGGCGACGAGCACGGCGTCGGAGGATCCGGCGAGCCCCGAAACCTTTTGTCT
>DASYSH010000227.1:0-3270 GCA_036003525.1 Gemmatimonadaceae bacterium
CGTCGAACGCGCTGTTCGGCGGACTGCAGGTGATCACCGCGCATCAGATCGGCGTGAGTCCCGTACTGATGGCGGCCGCGAACAGTTCGGGCGGCGTGATGGGAAAAATGATCGACGCCCAGAGCATCGTCGTCGCGGGCACCGCAACGCAGACGAAGGGCATGGAAGGCCAGATTCTGCGCTACGTCTTCCGGCACAGTCTCGCGCTCGCAACGCTCGTCGGCCTGTGGGTGATGCTGCAGGCGTACGTATTTTGAGCTGACATGAGCTTCACCGTTTTCGGTTCACTGCGCCGCCTCGACGAAAGCCGCCACCGCGCCGAGCTGTATCGCGCCTGGAATACCGGTCTCGCCGCGGGGCTCACGTCAAACGCCGTGCTTGATCAAATGGGCACGATCGCATTTCCGGCGGTCGACGAAATGCGCCGCTACCTCGCCGTCGGCACGGGACAGGGGAAGCCTGTGATGGCGCTCGTAAAATCGCGGCCGAATCTGTTTCCGCCGTTCGAAGCGGCCGTGCTCGCGGCGGGCGACGAATCGGGAACGCTCAATCAGTCGCTGCGGCTGCTCACGGATTATTACGCGGCGGAGTTCAAGCGCGCGCTCGCGGTGCGGAAAGCGCTCGCCTACCCTGTCTTCGTCGGTTTGGTCGCCGTGTTCGCGTTGCCGTTCATCGTGCTGCACAAGAGTCCGGTCAAGACGTATGTGACATGGATCGTGATTCTGCTCGCCGCGTTTCTGCTGACGGGCGGCGTGTTCCTTTCGATTATCGCGGCGATTTCGCTGAACACCAATTCACTCACGCGCGCGCGGTTCGCGCGAATGCTGGCGATGACGCTCGAGGCGGGGCTGCCGCTCGGCCGCGCCGTGCGGCTTTCGGTGGATGGATCCGGAAATCGCGGGCTCGCCGAACACATCAAGAAGCGCACGGAGCGCGAGCTCTCGACGACGCCGCTCGTGAAATTGTTCGAGGGGTGCGAGGAGATTCCGGCGGGCTTGATGGGACAGATGATGGTCGCCGACGCGACCGGGGATTATTCCGGGACGTTGGTTGTCTACGCGCGGGAGATTGAATTACTGCAGAAGTGAGTGGAAGATTCAATCCAATGCAGAGTGCATTGAGTTGAGCTCGCAGCTCAAAGCGTCAGGGCCGCCCGCCGGGTTTCCATTCTGGTTTGGGTCCGTCAGTTAGCAATCGAACCGCTCTCGCACCGGCGTTGATCACCCCCGCCATGTGCATGAAATCGACCTTCGTGATGTCATCCGTCGGTTGGTGATAATCCGAATGCAAGTTGAAAGACGACAGCGTGTGCGCAGGGATTCCCCGCTGCGCAAACGCGATGTTGTCGCTGCGCTCGAAGAAATGCTGATCGAGCCGCCTGTCCGCGACGATCGGAATTCCTTTTGCCGCGAGTTCGTCTCCCATCGTCGACCGCGCGTATCCGGTGAGCCACGCGCGGCCCGCTCCGCCCGCGAGCGAGTCGGGGCGGCCGATCATTTCGATCTCGAGGTTCGCCGCCATTCGTTCCAGCGGAATCGGCGGATGTGCGATGTACCAGCTCGTGCCGATCAGCCCGACTTCTTCGCCCATCATCGCGGCGAAGACGATCGTGCGTTTCGGTTTGGGGCCGCTGATGAGTTGGCGCGCGATCTCCAGCACCGCCGTCACACCCGACGCATCATCGTCCGCGCCGTTGTAGATCGAATCGCCCTTCACCGCCGGGCCGATTCCGAGGTGATCGTAGTGCGCGTCGACGAGCACGTACTCGTTCTTGAGCGCCGGATCCGATCCGCGAATCACGCCGAGCACGTTCACGGCGGGATACCGCTTCGATGCGGGGAATGTGTCGGGCGAGAGCGGCACGCGCTGGAAATAACCGGAGTCGCCGAGCGGTTCGAGGCCGATCCTGCGCATCTGCGCGCCGATGTAGCGCGCTGCGCGCTGCGCGCCACGCGTGCCGCTCGCGCGCCCTTCCATGGAATCGTCGGCGAGCGCCGAGAGAATGCGGCGCACGTCCGCGGGCGTCGTCGCCGGCGCGGCCTGGCGCGCGGCGCCGCTGATGCCCGCGACCGCCGTGATCGTCACGAGGATCGTCAATATTCGTTTGGTCATATCTGCGAATTATGCGGAGAGGCTTGCCCCACGCCAGCCGCAGCCGCACAATGCGGCGATGCAGCCGGCACCTTTTTTCATACCCCCGCTCGGCGATGCCGTCGCGCGGCGCGGAAACGCGTTCACGCGCGCACTCGCCATTTTTGCGATGCGGGCAACCGGGTGGCGGATCACTGGCGAGTTTCCGAACGTTCCGCAGTTCGTGGTCATTGTGGCGCCGCACACGTCGAACTGGGATTTTTTCGTCGGGGTGATGGCGATGTTCGCCATCGGATTTCGAGGGACTTTTCTCGGAAAGCACACGATATTCCGGTGGCCCGCGGGCGCGGTCATGCGCTGGCTCGGCGGCGTTCCGGTAAATCGATCGAGCTCTCATAACGTGGTGCAGCAAACGATCGATTATTTCCGCTCGAGACCGCAGATGCTGCTCGCGCTTTCGCCCGAAGGCACGCGCAAGAAACTTCCGGCGTGGCGCACCGGATTCTGGTACGTCGCGAAAGGCGCGAAGGTCCCGATCGTGCCTGCGGCGTTCGACTATCCCGCCAAAACGATCACGATCTTCCCGCCCATGATCCCGGGCGACGACATCGCGTGGGACATCGAGATGCTGCGCGCGCACTTCGACGCGCGAATGGCGAAACATCCCGCTCAGTATTGATGCAGCGCGGTGGGTCGACCATCTTCCACTGACATGACACAGCCGCTTTCCCGTACGTCGCGACACACGAATGTCCGGCGACCGCTCGTGATAGGTGTCGCATACGGCATGGTCGTGATCGCGACGACGGGAATCATCGGCGCCACAGTGCTGTTCGCAACGCGCGATGTCCTGCTTGGAAACGAACGCGAACGCCTGCGCGCCAGCGCAAAGACAGCGGCGGCAATCGTCGACGCCGATCTGATCGCCACGATCACCCAGCCGGGCCAGGAGAACACGCGCGAGTATGCCGCTGCGGTGCGGCCGCTTTTCGCCCTGGACAGCGCAGACAATTCGATCGTGCACATCGCGACCGCGGTGGTGCGCGGCGATTCCATGCGCGTCGGGCTCGACGCGACGTCGGCCGGGATGCGCACAGCCGACGGATCGCCCGCGCATCACACGCTCGGTGAAGTCCTGCCGGCCATGCCAGAGGCGAAGCTGGCGTGGGCGGCGAAAAC
>DASYSH010000228.1:0-7167 GCA_036003525.1 Gemmatimonadaceae bacterium
GCGTCAGGGATCGTTGCATCCTCCTTCGCCTTCGCCGCCCGTTCTTTTTGTGCGCGGGCGCGGAGATCCTTCACCGCCTGATTGAATTCCTCGTCACGCACCGACCGTGCTTCCTGCTGAATGATCTCGGCCCGCGTCGCATTGAACCGGCGCGCGTTTTCGAATGCCGACGGATTTCCCTGCACGTTGAGCGGCAGCAACGCGAGCAGCGCCGTGGGAATCGAGAAATTTCCGAGATGAATGTACTTCTGGTCGATGCCGTACTTTTTCCCGTCTTTTCCATTCCACGACCAGTCGCCCTCGGCGCGCTGCGTTCCGAGCGCGCGCAGTGAATCCTGGAGATGGTGAATGCGGGTCGCGATGGCGCTGTCGAGCTTTTCCGTTTTCGTTTTTGGTGCGACATACGCCGGGTCGCTCGGCGCCCAGATCCGCGCGTCGTTGAATTCCGGTGTGATCCCGCGGGTCGGTCCGCCCGTTCCGATCACCGGACCACTGCCGCCTGCCGGTGCCGCGACTGGCGCGGCGGGTTTGGGCGGCTCCGGCGGAAGTTCGGATGGAATCGTGGACGGCGGCACGATCGGCGCGGCAGCCGGCACGCTCGTCACGGGTCGGTTGTCGCCGCCGGATTTCTTTTTTGATCCCGTGTCGGCCGCGGTGCGCACATAGTCGACATGCGTCTCCTCCGGCTTCGCTGGACGTCCCGCAAAATCGATCCACGAGAACGGCACGATCGCGACACGCACGAGCACCGCGATCGCGAGCACGTGCAGCACGAGAGAACCGATCGCGCTCGCCGGTCCGCGGCGCGCGGGATCGCCCCGCTCACCGGGGGTCGTGATTGCCCGACGACGCTTCGCTGTCACGGGCGCGACACGCTCACGAGAGGGCCACCACGGGGCTGCGAACCTGCGAATGCCCCACGATCTCAACCTCCACCACATCGTTCGCTGCGAGCGGCCCGACACCGGCCGGCGTTCCCGTCAGAACAAGATCGTTCGGATGGAGCGTAATATACCGCGAGATGTACGAGAGGAGCATCGGGATCGCGAACACCAGATCCGCAGTCGACCCGCGCTGCTTTTCGACGCCGTTCACACGCGTGACGACGATGAGCGCGGCGAGATCGTGCGGCTTGCGCGATTCTTCGCCGAGCGGGAGGAATGTGTCCGTCCCCTTTGCCCGCGCCCACTGGCCGTCGTTCTTCTGCCATTCGCGCGCGGAAACATCGTTGGCGGCGACAATCCCCCGCACCGCCGCGGCACACTGCGCCTCGCTGGCCTTGCTGAGAATGGCGCCAATCACGATGCCCACCTCGCCCTCGAAGTCGACGCGACCGGCGTCGGCGGGGAGCTCGATCGACGCGCCACTGGCGATGACGCACGACGGCGGCTTGAGAAAGAGCATCGGCTCTTTCGGCACGTCATTGCCCATCTCCTTGGCATGATCGCGATAGTTCCGGCCCACGCAAACGATCTTTCCTGGACGTTCCATGCCTGAATCTACCCCGAAGTGTATGAAATGGATTCCGTTGCTTTTCCATAAAACCGTGACAATTCCGCCCTCAGCGACGCCCAGTCGCCCTCGAGCCTTCGCGCACGCGGAAGGCCGCTCAGCAGCGCGCGACCGTACGACTTTCGAAGCACCCTCGGGTCACACAGCACGACCGCACCGCGGTCCGTCGCCGTCCTGATCAGCCTGCCGAATCCCTGCTTCAACCGCAGCGCCGCGTGCGGCACCATGTAGTCACCGAATGCGTCGCCGCCCGCCGCTTCGATTGCTTCACACTGCGCGGCGGTAACCGGTTCGGTCGGCACGCGAAACGGTATCCTCGAGAGCAACAGCCCACGCAGTGCGCGACCCGGAACGTCCACGCCTTCCCAGAATGAGGCAGTCCCAATGAGCACAGCGTTGCCCTGCTCGCGAAATCTTCTCAGCAGCACATCGCGCGGGGCTTCTCCATGGACCAGCAACGGCCACTTCGCATCCATTGAAAGTGACCGGAGGACCTGTGCCGCCTCCCGAACATCGCGGTGACTCGTGAACAAAAGAAATACGCCGCCCCCCGCCGCTTCGATGAGATCGGCACCCGCCTGCACCGTTCGCCGGAAATGCAGCGCTCCGTCCTCGTTCGGCGCGGGAAAATCCGACGGGATCGCGAGGACGGCCTGATTCGGATAATCGAATGGCGACGGAAGGATCGCCGTCACCGGTTCGACGTCGTCCTGATCGAGTCCGAGGCGGCCTTCGACGAATTTGAATCCATCGCCGACGGCCAGCGTCGCGCTGGTGATCACGCACGTCTCGACGCGCCGGAAAAGATCTTCGCGAAGAATCGGGGCGAGATCGAGCGGAACGGAGGCGACGATCACGTTGCGCGCCTCGCCGGCGGTGTCGCGCGAAGGCCCGCCGGCCTCGATCCAGCGTACGCGCGAGTTCGCGTCGGCGCCGGGACGGAGTGCGCTGCGCAGCGCGTCCGCTGCGTTCACCAGCCTTCGCGAAACACCGCTGATCTCGTTGAGCAGCGGCGCAAGTTCTTCCGCGCGCCGCGTATCGGATTCGATACGTTCGCGTACGGTGCGCAGTCCGTCCGCGATCAATTCGATTTCACGAAGCAGATCGTCCAGCGCCGCGCCGAGGCCGGCGGTCCACACCGACTCATCGTCGAACGAATCCGTGAGCCGCACCTGTGAATCGGATTTCGACGCGAGCCATTCGTCGAGCAGCGCGAACAGCGCGGCGCCGAGCCGGCGGGCGGTTTCGGTCGACGGCGAAAGCCTGGCGCGCACCAGATCGAGGCTTGCGACGCTGAGGAGATCGGTTGCGGTCGCGAGTTTGTTCTCCAGCGCCGGGAGCAATCCCTTTCCGCGCCGCTCGAGACGCGAGAACAGCCGCTGCAATCCGCGGCGCGTGACGGTTTGTCCGAGGTGCGCCCCCGCCGCCGACTCGAGATGATGCCCTTCGTCGATCACGATGCGCGTGTACGCCGGGAGCACCGCGGATTCGGTCCAGTTCCCGCTCGCGCGCCGCACGGCAATATCCGCCATGAGCAGATGATGGTTCACCACCACCACGTCGGCCTGCGCCGCGACTCTGCGCGCGGCGAACACGAAGCACTTGTCGAAATGCGGACAGCGAAGCCGCGTGCACAAATCCGATTCGGCCGCGACTTCATCCCACACGTCCGGGCGCGGCGGCGCGGGAAGGTCGGCGGTCGACCCGTCCGTCGTGCGCTGTGACCACTCCTCGAGCGCGCTGAGTTGCGCCTCGGAGTCCTCCGAAAAAAGCGTCTGGCCGGTCGTGCGCGCCTGCTCGAGCCGCTGCAGACACAGATAATTCCGCCATCCCTTGAGCAGCGCGAACCGCACCGGCTGGTCGGTGAGCGCGTCCCGGAGAAAGGGCAGATCTTTGCCGACGAGCTGCTCCTGCAGCGTGATCGTGTTCGTGGAGACGATCGTGCGCTCCTGATTCGCCGCGGCCCATCGCAGCGCGGGCACGAGATAGCCGAGCGATTTTCCAACGCCGGTGCCGGCTTCGATCAGGCCGATCCCGCCGAGCGTGTAGAGCCGCGCGATGCGCTGCGCCATCTCGCGCTGGCTCGCGCGGTCTTCGTAGCGGCCAAGCTGAGACAGATTCGCGGCGATCGGGCCACTCGGTCCGAGCATGTCGCCGATCTGCGCCGGATCGAGCGCGACCCTTTCCTTCTCCCGTGGAACTTCGACGACGACGTAAATCTCGGTCGCCGAATTATTGATGATGCCGAATCCGATCCCGTCGCCGTGCACGCGCACCGCGATTTCCATGTCGGGTCCGGAGGGCTCGAGTACGCCGCTCGGGTGATTGTGCACGAGCATCTCGCCGCGCTGCGCGAAACCGGGAAGCGCGAGCACGCTGCTCACATCGCCGCGCGCGACGGGCCGCGCACCGGCGATCACGCCGTCGGCGCCGACCTGACAGGCGAAACACACTTCATTCCCGCCGGCGAGCGAGATCGTCGCTCGCATCGCCTTCGCCGGCCCCGTTCCGATTCGCTTTTGCACGGGACCTTCAGCGCTCATCTCAGCCACGCCGCGCTCGCGGCGTGATCACGTCTTGAGCGGCTTCTTCTTCGCGGCCGGAAAGAGCACGTTGTTCAGAATCAGCCGGTACCCGGGCGAGTTCTTGAACAGCGACAAGTCAGTCGGCGGATTGCCGATCGCATGCTGTGGGTCCTCAGGATCGTGGCCGCCGTAGTACGTCCACGTCCCCTTCCCGTAGTCGCCGTGGATGTACTTGACCCAGGGCGCGCCCTCTTCGTTGGCGAGGATTGTCACGCCCGGCTTGAGGACCGATTTATTGAAGCTCGTCGTGACGCCGAAAAAGTCGTTCACCACCGCGCGATGATCCTGCACCAACATCGACGCGACCGGATCGAACTTCGCCGAGAAGTTGAAGAGCGTGAACGTCCCGAGCGGCTGACGACGCGCGGGGACGTTGACCTGGTGGCCGTCGATGTCGCTCATCGCGTTGACGAACGGCGACTGCTCGAGATGCGCGTCCTTGAAGGCGAACGTGCGCTTCCAGTCCATCTTGCGGTCGGCATCGGGATCCATCGGCGAGCCGTCGATGAAACTCTGCGCGATGTCGACGTTGTGTCCCGCGATCGCCAGCTCGAGCGTCTCGGTGGCGCCGCACATGGCGAAGAGGAATCCGCCGCGGTCGACGAATTCCCGAATCTTCTCCGCCACGTCCTTCTTGAGGCCCGGGATGTTGCTGAAGCCGAGTCGCTTGGCGGCGGCGGTGTTCTTCTGCAGCAGGTCGATGAACCACGGCGCGTCACGATAGCTCAGATAGAACTTGTTGAGCTGGCCCGTGAAGTCCTCGTGGTGTAGGTGCAACCAATCGTACTTCGAGAGATCGCCATGCTCGACCTCGTCGTCGTAGATCGGCGTGTACTCGATGCCGGCATACTTGAGCGCGAGCGTGACGGCGTCGTCCCACGGCAGGGCGTCCGCCGGCGTATAGACCGCGATCCGGGGTGCCTTCTCCAACGGGACGGCGTCCATGTTGTTAGCGGCGATCTCTCCGCGAATCTGACTCAATCGACCGTTGTCCACCGGCTCAATAGAGATTCCGTCGAGCCCTGCCTGCCGTCGCAATTCCGGCGTGTCGGCCAGCAAGAACGAACCGCCGCGATAGTTCAACAGCCACTCGGCCGACGCGCCGGCTTTGATCGCTTTGTACGTCAGCCCGTACGCCTTGAGATGATTCTGCTGCGCGTCGTCCATTGGTACGAGCAATCGCTGCGCATGAACCAACGACGACATGGCAAGTGACAACACCGCGCCGAGAGTCAGCGAGTGTGCTCGACGGATCAACGATTTCAGATTACGCATCAACTCACCGGAGGAATCGTGCTCTTCGCCAACTCGAGCTCACGTCGAGCTTGGGGGACGAGCGCACTGTGCGGGTACGTAAGAATCATATGCTCGAGATGCTCCGCGGCGCCGGGGTTGTCGCCATTTCGGCGCAACAAGCGCGCCCACTCGAGCTCGGCCTGCGGCGCCTCGGGCGTGGCGCCCTCGCTGTCGACGATCCGCTTCCAGAGCGCGATCGCTGCCGTGTCGTTCTTGCGCGCCGCTTCGACTTGGGCCGCCGTGAAGAGCAACAAGGAACGAACCGTTGGCGTCTGATCGGCGGCTTGCATGAATTGCGCGATCGCTCCGGCGCTGTCGCCGCGCGCGAGGGCCAGGAATGCGTGGCCGATCGCCGGCGCTGAATCCGCCTTGAGGCGCGCGATCAATCCGAGCGCCAGCGCGAGCTCGGGCGAGCTCTCCGTACCGCCGCGCAACAAGCCACGCGCCGACTTGAGATTTCCCTCATAGAGCGCGAGCCAGCCGGCCGCGTCGCTCGAGTCGCCGTCGACGCCGGTCGCGGCCAGCGCCGCACGCGCGCGAGTCATGTTGCCGGTTCGCACCCAACCCCACGCAATCGTGCGCGTGAGAGAGTTGCGCGCTCCGGGAGCGAGGAATCGATCGTATGCGTCAACCAGTCGCTCAGCTTCCGCCGGCCGACCGAGGGCCGCCAGCGCTCGAGCGTGGAGCGGCAAGTAGGCCCGGGCGACGAGCGACGAGTCGCCGTGCGCGTCGGTGAGCGGCGCAAGACGCAGTGCGGCCGATGCATCGCCCGCATTGAGTGCGGCGGTCGCGGCGCGCAGTGCCAACTCCGGCGTCCGTTTCCAACGTACGGCCAACTCCAACGCCTCGCGCGCGATCGTCCATCGCTCCTCCGCCTCTGCGCGCTTGGCGAATTCCGACCAGGCATCGGCCGACGTGCTGTCGGGCGGTAAGTCTTTGAGTGCGTTCCACCCGTCGGCGGGTGAGCCCCAGCCGGTCTCAAGGTCGGCGAGCGCGCGTCGCGACGGAACCTCGATCGGCGGCGCGAGAAAGATCTCGCGAATCTGCTGTCGCGCCGACGATGGCGTCGGAGCGAGCGCGTACGCGGCGGCCTGCTCGAGATAGTCGGCGGTGAGCAGCGCTTGGCGCCACGCCTGCGCTGACTCGACCCACTGCCCTTGCGCCGCGCGAGCCTGCGCAAGTTCGAGCTGTAGATCCTTCGTCGTGCCCAACACCTGTCTGGCACGAATCAGAATGCTATCCGCCGCGACCGCTTGATTCTTCTGTAACAGGAGGCGCGCGTACTCGCGATACGGCGCGGCGTTATTCGGCGTGTCGTGGATCCATCGCTCGAACGCCCGACGGAGATCGGCATCCTTTCCCAACGATTGTAGTGTCCGCAGCTGGACCGTTCGATAGGTCTCCTCGCGCGGATTCGCCGTAATCAGCGTATCGAGCGGCGCGACGAGTGAGTCCGACCAACCGAGCTCCGCGTAGACGCGCTCGAGCCCGAGCAGCGCATTCACCACGGCCGACGTGCGAAGCGCGGCGCGAAACAGCGGCGCGGCCTCGCGATATTTGCCCGCCGCCTCGAGGTCGAGCGCCTTGTAGAACATCATGGTGTCCGCCGGCGCCTGCGCGTGAAGCGCGCCGGGCGACGCGACTCGAAGGGCGCCGACGACCAGAAACGCACTCCACGTCCGGATCACTCGTTCTACACGCCGTCCCTCACTCGCCGCATTGCCACCATTACGGATTCTGCGCATTGATACGCTTGAAGTACTCCAGGATGGCA
>DASYSH010000229.1:0-4547 GCA_036003525.1 Gemmatimonadaceae bacterium
TCGCTTCGCCGCCGGCATCAGTGATCGAACGCGCGACCGCTTCGCCCTCGGCGGCGCGGCGGCCGGCGACGACGACCTTCGCGCCTTCACGGGCAAATGCGATCGCGGTGGCGCGGCCGATGCCGGAGGTTCCGCCGGTGACGAGCGCCACATGGTTCTGGAAACGGGAAGAGTGATGATTGGTATCAGAGGACATGGAATGATGTGGTTTGATTTTTTGTGTACCGGAAATGATGCGTTCAGGCGGGTTGCGGGAGCGCCGCGGCTGCCGGTTTCCGAACGCCGAGTTTCTCAAGCACGACGTAGAACACCGGCGTTAGAAACAGGCCGAAGAGCGTCACACCGATCATGCCGGAGAAAACCGCGATGCCCATGGCGCGCCGCATTTCGGAGCCAGCGCCAGTGCTGACGACGAGCGGAAACACGCCGGCGATGAAGGCGATGGAGGTCATCAAAATCGGCCGCAGCCGCAGCTTCGCGGCGTCGAGCGCGGCTTCCGTGATGCTCTCGCCTTCTTCGCGGCGCTTGAGCGCGAACTCGACGATCAAGATCGCATTTTTTGCCGCGAGACCGATGAGCACCATCAAGCCGATCTGCGTGAAAACATTGTTTTCACCGCGCGTCAGCAGGAGTCCGACCATCGCGGAGAACAGCGCCATCGGCACAATCAGGATCACCGCGAACGGCAGTCGGAAACTCTCGTACTGCGCAGCGAGCACGAGGAACACGAGGAGGATGCTCAGCGGAAACACGAGCATGCCGGTGTTGCCCGCGATGATTTTTTGAAACGTGAGTTCCGTCCAGTCGAGGACCATGCCTTTCGGCAAATTCTCACTCGCGAGTTTTTCCATGGCGGCTTCGGCTTGACCGGAACTGAAACCGGGAGCGGGCGCGCCGTTGATTTCGGCGGCGGGATAACCGTTGTAGCGCATCACGCGATCGGGACCGTAGGTTTCGTTGACTTTCACGAGCGAACCGAGCGGAACGAGCTGGCCGGCGGAGTTGCGGGTTTTGAGCCGCAGGATGTCCTCGGGCCGCTGGCGGAATTGCGCGTCGGCCTGCGCAATCACCTGGTACGTGCGGCCGAAGCGGTTGAAATCATTCACGTAGAGCGAGCCAAGATTGATCTGCATCGTCTCGAAAACATTCTGGAGCGGCACGCCTTGCGCCTTCGCCTTGACGCGATCGACGTCCGCATCGAGCTGCGGAGTGTTGACGGTGAAACTCGAGAACAGGCCGGTGAGTCCAGGAGTCTGATACGCTTTGCCGATGAGTCCTTGCGTTGCGGCGTAGAGCGCGTCGAGTCCGCTGTCGGCCCGGTCTTCCACGTACAGTTTGAAACCGCCGATCGTGCCGAGGCCTTGCACCGGCGGCGGCGGAAAGATCGCGATGTACGCATCCTGGATTTGCGCGAATTCTTTCTGGAGTTGGCGCGCGATCGCCGGACCGGAAAGCTCGGGCGACTTGCGCTCCTCGAACGGCTTCAGACGAATGAACGCGATGCCGCTGTTCGACGAATTCGTGAACCCATTGATCGAGAGTCCGGGAAACGACACGGCGGCATCCGCACCGGGATTTTTCAGCGCGATCTCGCTCATCCGCCGGATCACGGCGTCGGTGCGATCAAGCGACGCCGACGCGGGAAGCTGCGCGAACGCGACGAGATATTGTTTATCCTGCACCGGCACAAAGCCCGTGGGAATTTTCTTGAACGAGAACGCGGTGAACGCGAGCAGCCCGGCGTAAACCACGAGCGCAACCGCGGAGACGCGCAGCAGGCGCGCGACGCCGCCGGAATATTTTCGCGATGACCAGTCGAAAAATCGATTGAATGGACGGAAGAACCAGCCGAACGCGCGATCCATGGATCGGGTGAGCACGTCCTTCGGCGCATCGTGACCGCGGAGCAGGATCGCGCTCAGCGCAGGCGAAAGGGTAAGCGAGTTGAACGCGGAGATGATCGTCGAGATCGCAATCGTGATCGCGAACTGCTTGTAGAATTGCCCCGTCAAGCCGGTGATGAACGCCGTCGGAATGAACACCGCCGACAGCACGAGTGCGGTCGCGACGATCGGGCCGGTGACCTCGCGCATCGCTTGTTTCGTCGCTTCGAACGGCGAGCGGCCGAGGGCGATGTTACGCTCGACGTTTTCGACAACGACAATCGCGTCGTCCACCACGATGCCGATCGCGAGCACGAGCCCGAACAGCGAGAGAGCGTTGATGGAAAACCCGAGGGCGTTCATCACCGCGAACGTCCCGACGAGCGAAACCGGCACAGCCGCGAGCGGGATGATCGACGCGCGCCACGTCTGCAGAAACAAAATCACGACGAGCACGACGAGGACGATCGCTTCGAGCAGGGTGTGCACGACCGCCCGGATCGATTCGCGCACGAAAATCGTCGGGTCGTACACGATGCTGTAGTCGAGACCTTCGGGGAAATTTTTCTTCAGTTCGGCCATCGTGGCCCGCACGTTGTCGGACGTTGCGATTGCATTGGAGCCGGGAAGCTGCGCGATCGGCAGGGCGACTGCGGGCTTGTTGTTGAGCAGCGAGCGGAGCGCATAATTGGACGCCGCGAGCTCGAGCCGGGCGACATCGCGGAGCTGCACACGTTCGCCATGCGCTCCGTTTTTCACGACGATCGCGCCGAATTCCTCCTCGGTCGTGAGCCGGCCTTTCGTGTTGATCAGCAGCTCCGTGTCGACCGGACTCGAGGTCGGTTGCTGACCGACGGCGCCGGCGGCGACCTGGACGTTTTGCTCGCGAATCGCGGCGATGACATCCGATGCGGTCAGCCCTTTGGCCGCGACCTTGTTCGGATCGAGCCAGACGCGCATCGCGTAATCGCCCGAGCCGAATACACGCACCTCGCCGACTCCTTGAAGACGTGCGAGCACGTCGCGGACCTGAAGCGTGGCGTAGTTGCGGACGTAGATGTCGTCGTAGCGATTGTCCGGTGAGAACAGGTGCACGACCATGAGCAAGTCGGGCGATGTCTTGGTTGTGGTGACGCCGAGACGTCGGACTTCCTCGGGCAATTTCGGCTCGGCCTGGGCAACGCGATTCTGCACCTGCACCTGGGCGTTATCCAGATTCGTGCCGATCTTGAACGTGACGGTCAGCGTCATCACGCCGTCGCTCGTCGCCTGCGAAAACATGTAGAGCGAATTCTCGACGCCGTTGATCGCCTGCTCGAGGGGCGCGGCGACCGTTTCGGAAATTGTTTTCGGATTGGCACCGGGATAGGTGGCGCGAACGACGACGGTCGGTGGAACGACCTCGGGATATTCGCTGATCGGCAGGCGCCACATCGAAATGGCGCCGACGAGAAAGATGATGCTCGAAAGCACGCCGGCGAAAATCGGGCGCTTGATGAAGAAATCGGAGATGTTCATGGCGGTGGGCGGGAAATGCGAACAAGGCGGTGGCCGGGAGCCGCGGCTGGGCGCGGCTGGAATCGCGGTGCGACGGGCGCGTTATCCTCAACGCGACATTCGCGTATTATCGTGGTGCGGGTGAGAGGCGCGTTCAGGACAACGCGCCCGGATTGGTCTTTTAACGCGTGGCAATAATTGGGCCGGCGGTGGGAAGTGGAGTCGTGTCGGCCACGGCCATCTCGGGATCGACGGTCATGCCGGGACGAACATGCTGGAGGCCATTGACGATGATCCGATCTCCCGGATGCAGGCCGGAGCGGACGATTCGTTTATCGTCAACGCTGCCGCCGAGTTTCACGGAGCGATAAGCCGCGGTGTTGTCCTTCGCGAGCGCGAGCACGAACTTCTGGCTTTGGTCGGTGCCGATCGCGCGTTCGCTGATCAACAGCTCAGGCTGCGGCGCACCGACGGGGACGCGAACCCGGGCGAAAAGGCCCGGCACGAGCGCGTGGTCCGCATTCGGAAAGACCAGGCGCAAAAGCAGCGAGCCGGTTTCCGGATTCAGCCGATTGTCCGAAGACTCGATGTAACCGTGTCGCGGATATCCGTTCTCATCGGCGAGCTGCATATCGACCGGCACGCGTCCGTTCTCGACCGACAAGTGATGCTCGCGAACGAGCCGGTTGAACTTCAACAATGTCGACTCGTCGATATCGGCGTAAACATACGCCTGGCCCACCGACACGATCGTCGCGAGCATCGTCGCATTGCCCGGGGTTCCGGAGACGAGATTGCCCGCGGTCACGAACGCGCGACTGATCTGGCCATCGATCGGCGCCTCGACTTCGGTGTGCTCCAGATCGAGACGAGCAGTGACCAGCGCCGCCTCCGCGGAAGCGTAAGCCGCGCGAGCCTCGAGTGAGCGCGCGCGCCGCGCCTCGGCTTCTTCACTGGAGATGGCCGATGCGGCGAGCAATTCGTCCGCGCGTTTCGCCTCGCGTTCTGCAATCTCGGCATGCGCGCGAGCCTGGTCGGCTTGCGCGGAAGCAAGATCGAACTGGGCGCGATACCAGCGTGGATCGATGGTGAAAAGGCGATCGCCTTTACGCACGAGCTGACCGGCCTGAAAGTGCACGGCGTCGAGATGACCGGATACGCGGGCGC
>DASYSH010000230.1:0-4312 GCA_036003525.1 Gemmatimonadaceae bacterium
GCGTCGTCGCCGTGCTCACCGGCCACCTATTGAAGGATCCTGGAATTATTCAGACGTACCATCAGGACACGAAACCCAAGCCGGCGCGCGCGAACAAACCGATCGAGATTAGCGCGACGCTGAGCGAAGTTGCGCGAGTACTTTCCCGGCCCTGACCGCGGCTTCCGCAATGCGCTCCGGCGTCGTGATGAACGACACACGAAAAAATCCTTCGCCGCCAGCGCCGAGTCCTGATCCCGGCAGCACGATCACGCCCTGATCCTCGAGGAGGCGTTCGGCGAACTCCGCGCTCGGAATTCCATCCGGCAGCGGCAGCCAGAGATACATCGTGCCCTTCGGCGATTCGCAGGTGAAACCGTTCGCGCGGAACGCCGTGACCGCCGCATCGCGGCGCTGCTTGAAGATTTCCATGTTGCCCGGCACCCAGCTCGCCCAGCTCTCGATCGCTGCGACGCCGGCGCGCTGCACGGCCATGAACTGGCCGGTGTCGAGAAATCCCTTGACCTTCGCGAGCGCGCCGACGATCTCGCGATTGCCGCACGCCCAGCCGCACCGCCAGCCGGTCATGTTGTATGTCTTCGACAGCGAATGGAATTCGATCGCGACATCACGCGCGCCCGCGACGTCGAAAATGCTCGGCGCGACATACCCGTCGAAGGTCATCTCCGAGTACGGGTTGTCGTACACGAGCACGATGTCGAGCTCGGCGCAGCGCTGCACGACGCGCTCCAGATATTCCATCGGCGCGATCGCGCCGGTGGGATTGTTCGGGTAATTCAAATACAGAATCTTCGTGCGCTTGAGCACGTCGGCCGGGATCTCATCGAGCTCGACGAGAAATTTGGTGCGCGGCGTGATCGGGTAGATGTACGCCTGGCCGTCCGACAGCAGCGTGCCGCCTTTGTACGCGTTGTAGCCGGGCTCGGGGATGATCGTCGCGTCGCCGGGCTGCACGTACGCGAGGGCCAGATGCGCGAGCCCCTCCTTCGATCCGATCAGCGGAATGATTTCCTGCAGCGGATCGAACGTGTGGCCGAAACGCGTGTTCATCCACTCCGAGACCGTCTCGCGAAATGCCGGAAGGCCGAGCGCGAATCCGTAGCGGTGCATCGCGGGCTCACGGATCGCTTTCGCCATCGCTTCGATCGCGGCCGGAGGAGGGGCGAGATCGGCGTCGCCCGCGCCGAGGTCGATGACATCCACGCCTTTGCTGATCAGGTCACGCTTTCGCTGCGGGATTGAGGCGAGGACGTACGGAGGAAGAGTCTTAAGGCGGTCGGAAAATTTCGGCATTTGTTAGCTAAGGTTTCTTAAACGAGTTAACCGTTTTCTGTTGGTCGGTTAACGAAGGTAGACAATCAGCCCTGACACCAAGCCGCGTCGAGCGAGCCACACGCCTGGACTGATTTCCTAACCTTGGTTAACCGATCAACAGTTAGTGGTTAACAGTTCACTCGTTGAACTGTATGAACGGGGCCTCAGCTGGTCGGTGGCGAGAATCCTTCCCCAGCCGCGTTGAACCAAGAGGTCTGATACCCAGCATCCTCAACGTCGAGCATGGCCTTTGCGACGTGAAGCGGTCTAAAAGAGTCCATCATCACCGCCAACTCGTCGGTTCCCTTAGAACCGATCGAAGCCTCGGCGCGCCCCGGGTGTGGCCCGTGCGGGATCCCGTCGGGATGGTGCGTGATCGATCCGTACTCGATTCCCTTCCGGCTCATGAATTCGCTCGACGCGTAAAAAATCACTTCGTCCGAATCCACGTTGCTGTGGTTGTACGGCGCGGGGATCGCCTGCGGATGAAAGTCGAACGGGCGCGGGCAGAACGAGCAGATCACGAACCCGTCGCCCTGGAATGTTTGATGCACCGGCGGCGGCTGATGCACGCGCCCGACGATCGGCTCGAAGTCGTTGATGTTGAACGCCCACGGATAAAACATGCCGTCCCATCCGACCACGTCGCACGGATGGTGGTCGAGAATGAACTCGTTGAGTCCATTGTATTGCTTGACGATGATTTGGTGATCGCCCGGCGTGTCGTTCGTGACGAGCTCGCGCGGCACGCGGAAGTCGCGCTCGCTGTATGGCGCGCCCTCGACGATCTGCCCGTAGTCGTTCCGATACCGCGACGGCGTGCGCACGTAGCCGCGGCTCTCGATGATGAGCAGTTTCGCCGGCTTCGTGAAGACGTAGCGGTGAAGAATCCCGCGGTGGATCACGAGATAGTCGCCGGGAATAATCGGCATGTTTCCGAACTGCGTCTCGAGCGTGCCCTCGCCCTCCGCGACGTACACGACTTCATCACCCTGCGCGTTGCGATAGAAGTGCTCGTCCTGTTTGTCGGGCTGCGAGTAGAGCATCGCGCAGTCGTCGTTGAACAGAATCGGCGTGCGGTCGAGCGTCGGGCTGCCGCCGGCCTTCAGCCGCGCGGTCCGGAAGTGACGATGCTTCAGCGTCTGATCCGGATCGGCTTCGTATTTCACGTCGCGAATGCGGCGCGCCGATTTTACCGTGGTCGGCGGGTGCACATGGTACAGCAGAGACGACGGTCCGGTGAAGCCTTCATTTCCCACGAGCTGTTCGGCGTACAGCTTCCCGTTCGGCTGGCGAAAAACAATGTGCCGCTTCCGGGGAATTTTGCCCAGCGTGTGGTAGATGGGCATTAGAGATTGCCCCGCAGTCCCTGCTCGCGCTCGATGGATTCGAAGAGCGCCTTGAAGTTGCCCTTGCCGAAACTCTTCGCGCCTTTGCGCTGGATGATTTCATAAAAGAGCGTCGGGCGGTCCTGCACTGGCTTCGAAAAAATCTGGAGGAGATAGCCTTCGTCGTCGCGGTCGACGAGGATGCCGAGTTCCTCAAGGGCGGCGAAGCTCTCGTCGATTTTTCCGACCCGTTCTTTCGCGCCCTCGTAATACGAATGCGGCACCGAGAGAAATTCGACCCCGCGGCTCTTCAGGTCGCGCACGGTCTTCACGATGTCGTCGGTGGCCATCGCGATATGCTGCACGCCGGGGCCTTTGTAGAACTCGAGATATTCGTCGATCTGCGATTTCTTTTTCCCGGCCGCCGGCTCGTTGATCGGGAACTTGATGCGTCCGTTGCCGTTCGACATCACCTTCGACATCAGCGACGAATATTCGGTGGAGATATCCTTGTCGTCGAACGAAAGCAGATTGACGAATCCGAGGACGCGCGCGTAGAACGCGACCCATTCGTTCATTTTCCCAAGTTCGACGTTGCCGACGCAATGGTCGACATACTTGAGACCCGTCGGCGACGCCTTGAACGGCGACGACGCGGACACGAACCCGGGCAGAAACAGACCCTTGTAGCTCTTTCGCTCGACGATCGAGTGAATCGTGTCGCCATAGGTGGCAATAGCGGCGATGACCACCTGTCCTTCCCCGTCACTCATCACGGTGGGTTCCTGCACCGACCGCGCGCCGCGCTCGACCGCCTTCTTGTGGGCGTCGCGCGCGTCGTCGACCCAGAATGCCAGGTCGCGCACGCCGTCCCCGTGCAGGCGGACGTGCTCTGCGATCGGACCGTCAGGCGCGATCGCCGACGTCAATACGAAGCGAATCTTATCCTGCTGAAGCAGGTAGCTCGCGCGGTCACGAACGCCCGTCTCCGGTCCGCGGTACGCGACGAGTTCGAATCCGAATGCCGCGCGATAGAACATCGCGCTCTGCTTCGCGTTGCCGACATAGAACTCGATGTAATCGGTGCCGTTGATCGGAAATGTATCGTGCGCCATCGACGGCTCGGGCGCCGTGATCGTGCTCATGTGTTGCCTCCCATGCTGAGGCTCGCTTCGAGGAAACTCTTCACGTCCGCGTCGCTCATGTCGCGCCAGCCCGGCGTCACATTGTCGAGCTTGCCGTCCTTCATCCACTGTTCGAGCTGTCCGAGCAACTCAAACAAGTGCTCGAAATCGTTGACGATGAACAGCAGCGGCTGGTAGTGGTCGATTTCGAAATGCTGGTTGACGACCCACTCCATCTGGATCGGATGGCGCTGGACCGTCGGCGACTCGATGCAGTGCACGATCTCGCCGTACGACGACATCAAGCCGCTGCCGTACGCCTTGATTTCGTTCGGCTTCGAGCCGCGCATCAGTCCGAATTCGATCGTGAACCAGAAGAAGCGCTGCAGCGCGTTCTGGATGCTCGAGAGCCGGCGGAGTTTTTCCGCCTCGTTCTTTTCGCTGCTGACCAGCTCGGCCGCCGTGTGCGCGCATTTGCCGAAGCGCACCAGCGTGTCGGCGAACGCCGGGTCGGTGTGCATCGGCACGTGACCGGCGATATCGTGG
>DASYSH010000231.1:0-3210 GCA_036003525.1 Gemmatimonadaceae bacterium
CGTGATGCGCCCGGTGCGATCGTCGATATGCAATTTTCGCACGAGCGTCTTGAGCAGCAGCTCGAGCCGGCCCTGCTTCACGAGCGATTCGATCGTGAAGTCGGGTGAGTACTTCGCTCCGCTCGGGCACACGGGGTAACACGTATCGCAGCGCTGACACTGCGCGCGTCCGTCGTACGCCACCGAATTTTTTGCGCTCGGCTGGCTCCACATCGGAACGCCGGCTTTCGCCGTCCACGCGCGCAGCTGTTCCAGATTGTATGTGAGCGGAATTGGCGGCATCGGAAACGGTTTCGAACGGGGATCGAGTTCCGGAGGACCCTGCTCGCCCGCGACGCCCATTCGCTCCTCGGCTTCCTGATAAAACGGATCGAGGTCGTCGTACGTGATCGGCCAGTCGGTTCCGACGCCGTATAGTGACTTCGTTCGAAAATCCTCCGGCGAATATCTTGGCGTCACGCCGCCCCAATGCATCGCGAGACCGCCGAGATTCATCGACGGTGAAAAACCGTGCGCGACGCCGAGCGCGTTCTGATCGTCGATATGATCGCCGGGCCACGGCGTTTCGCCGTACGCGAGAAAGCGCGCGCGATGACGAAAGCGGTCGACGAACGGAACGGTCGCGCCGCCGGCCTCGACCATTGTGATCTTTGCTCGGTGCGTCTGCGAAAGCTTGAGCGCCATCATCGCGGCCGTGATGCCCGATCCGATGATGCAAATGTCGGTTTCGACCACGCGCGCCGGCATCAGCTCTTTCCTCCCGGCGCGAGCGGCAGCGGCTTTCGCGGCGAGTCCGCAAGCAGTTTGCAATTGTCTTTTCCGATCTTCACGCCATACGCGAAGTCCGTCGCCGCACTCGAAGCGGCCCAGTGCGCGAGGAGCGCCACCGCCACGTGCGGTGCCGAAAGCGGATTCGACGGCAGCCGGCCCGTTCGAATCGTGGCGAGCTGCGCCCGCACGAGCGCGTCGCGCTTTTCGGGCTTGAGCGCGGCGAATCCGGCGCCGGACTGTTTGCGCGCGAGCAGATCCATTCCGTGAAGCTGCGCGTTCCAGCCCGGGGCCGGATCCGACACCGTGTAGGTGATCTCCGCCGATCCGTATCCATGCATTTCTTCGCTGACCGGGACGTACGCCGCAATCCATTCGCGAAACTCACCGACGGCTTTCGCCCGTCCCGCAGCTCCGAGCGATTCGGGCAGAACGGTTTCGCCGAGCGCCGCAAGCAGCGCGGGGTCGAGCGCGCGCACTGATGCGGCGGGGGCCGGTTGCTGCTGCGCCTCGAGATTCCCGGCGACTGTAAACGCCGCCATCGAGGCGGCGGCCTGCGAGAGAAATGTGCGGCGGTCTGTCGTCATGATGTGATCACCGTTCGAACGCGTGACTGTTATGCGACGGGCGATTCTTCTTGCGGCTTGTTCGCCGACGCCGGATCGAATCCCGGAATCCATGTTTGCAGCACCGCGCGAAGCCCGTTGAGTTCGATCGGTTTCGGCGCGAAGTCGTTCATACCCGCCTCGAGCGCGCGCTGACGATCCTCTTCAAACGCACTGGCGGAAAGCGCGATGATCGGGGTCTTCGCGTTCGGGCCCGGCGACTGCCGCGTGCGACGCGTGACTTCGTAGCCGTCGATCTCGGGCATGTGACAATCCATGAGCACGAGATCGAACCGCTCGCGCGCGAGCTCCGTGAGCGCGCTCGCGCCGCCACCCGCGCTGAACACCTTCACGCCGAGCGAGCCGAGCATCGCGCGCGCGACCATGAGGTTCAGCTCGACGTCGTCGACGACGAGGATCCGTGATTTATTTCCGTCTCCGCTGAGCCCGGCGAGTATCGCGGTGTTGGGCGCGCTGGGCGTAATGCGCGCGCCGAGGGTGCCGGTCGACAGATCGGAAAGGATGGCGTCGAGATGATCTTCGCGGACGGGACGGCGCAGCTGCGCCGCCGCGCCGAGCGTCGTCAGGCGCGAATTATTCAGCGGCTCATGGAGGGCGGTAATCAGGATAAGCGGAACGCCGCCGTTTGCGAACGGTGAGGGCGCCGGATCGTCCGTGCCCGGCGCATCGGCGAAAACTCCCGCATACCGAATCCCGGATTTCAGCCGCGCCACCGCCTCCGCCGGATCGGTCACCGGGTCCGCCGTCACGCCGGCCCGCGTCAGCATCTCCGCGATCGCTTCGCGCGTCAGCGGCAGCGCGCAGCATACGAGCGCGCGGGCGCCGACGGAAAGTTTCGGCGCGAGCGACGACTCGCGCGTGACAGGTGAAATCGGCAGTTCCAGATCAACGCAGAACTCCGATCCCACCCCGGGCGTGCTCTTGACGGTGATCGTTCCGCCCATGAGGCGCACGAGCTGACGCGAGATCGCGAGGCCGAGTCCCGTGCCGCCGAACCGTCGCGACGTCGACGCTTCGCCCTGCTGGAACTGTTCGAACAGTCTCGACTGCGCTTCCGGCGTGATACCGATTCCGGTGTCGCGCACGGCGACGCGGAGCGCGATGGTCGTGCGTCCGACGAGCACCGTTTCGAGATCGACGCGGACATGTCCGCTCGCCGTGAACTTCACGCCATTGCCGACGAGATTGAGGAGCACCTGCTTGAGGCGCGAAGCGTCGCCCTCGGGCCACCGCTCCGCGCGCAATGTTTCGCGCACCGAAAGCTCGAGTCCCCGCTCCGCTGCTTTCACCGCGAACAGATCGACGACGTCATCGACGAGGCCGCGCGGGTCGAACGGCGCGTTCACGAGCTCCACGCGCCCGGCTTCCAGCTTCGAGTAGTCGAGAATGTCGTTGAGAATCACGAGCAGCGACGATGCCGACTTGTTGATCACTTCGAGCGAACGCCGGTCGGCTTCCGTGTGCACCGATCCGAGCATCGCCTCGCTCATGCCGAGCACGCCATGCAGCGGCGTGCGGATCTCATGGCTCATGTTCCCCAGAAATTCGCCCTTGGCGCTCGCGCTCGCCTCGGCGGCGAATTTGGCGTTCGTCAGTTCGATTTCCGCTGCGCGGCGTGAGAGCTCGACGCGATATGCGGCGAGCCCGCTCAGCCACCCGAGCAGGAGACCGATCGCGCCGCCCATGAACACGAGATTGTCGAGCTGCGTGATCTGCTCGTGATAGCCGGCGAGGCTCATGGTGAGATTCACGACCGCGACGATCCGCCCGTCGCGCGCGATCACGGGCGCGCTCGCTTCCAGACTCTCCCCCCATG
>DASYSH010000232.1:0-3184 GCA_036003525.1 Gemmatimonadaceae bacterium
GTCATGCTGGGGAACGCCCCATTCTTCGTCGTGATACGCGCGCATCAGCGCGTCGCTTTCGGCCCAGGTGCATCGGAGTTTGGTCATTACCACTATATAATGCTCAATTGCTGGCTCCGGCATCCGGCGGGCGATATGATATCAGGAACCGCCTACCGGGAGAGATTCAGAGTTGAACGAATCGCTGCAGATCCGCGAGGCAACGCCCGCCGACGCAGCCGAAGTGATCCGGTTGTTCACGCAGCTTGGGCATCCACAGCCAAATGAGAACGCCGAGTCGCGCCTTGCGGCGTTCTACGACGCAGGCGATCGAGTTCTCGTGGCCGAGAATTCGCAGTCGGTTCGGGAGCGAAAGCTGCTCGGCGCGACCACGCTGCACATTACACCCGAAATTCACCGCCCCGGGCCGATCGGTCGCATGACCGCGGTCGTCGTCGACGAACCAGCGCGCGGGCGTGGAATCGGCCGGCTGTTGATTGAAGCCGCCGAGAGATATTTCGTCGAACATGGGTGCGCGATGGTAGAGGTCACGAGCAACAAGAAGCGGCTCGACGCGCACCGGTTCTACGAGCAGCTCGGATATACCGGAACTAGTTTTCGGTTTGCGAAAGAACTTCCGCGCACGCGCCAGGAGCGATGAAATGAAAGGTGGAAAAGGGGGGCGAAAGCGAAAAGGACCCGGCGGGGGCAGCCGGCGCCCTTCCGGCGGGCGTGGCACACCGATGAAAGCGAGCGAGAAGATTCCCATGAGTGCGCCGCCGAAGAAGGGCAGCCGCAAGAATCCGAACTTCGGGGCCTCGTCGACGAACGATCAGGACATGTAACGCGCGGCGAGGCGACGCACAGTCAGTCCGCCCGCAGCGCGCGGTTCGGATCCGCGCGCACGGCTCTCGCCGCCGGCACGGCACTCGCGATGACCGCGACGATTCCGATCACGGCGCCGACTCCGGCATAGACGAGTGGATCGCGCGCCGATTCCTTGTACAGGAGCGGCTGCATCCATCGTGCCGCGGCGAGCGCGATCAACAGTCCCATCGCCGCGCCCGCCGCGGCAAACGCGATCCCCTGGCCGACGATCAAGCGCATGATGCTCGAACTTTGCGCGCCGAGTGCGATGCGCACGCCGAGTTCGTGCATACGCTGCGCGACGTTGTAGCCGGTCGCGCCATATAAACCGACGGCCGCGACGAGCAGCGCGAGTCCGCCGAACGCGGCGAACAGTGTCGCGCCGAGCCGCCATGTGCGACGCTGTTTGTCGACGCGCTCCTGCATCGTGGTGACGATCACAAAACCATCACCCGGCA
This sequence comes from Gemmatimonadaceae bacterium, assembly GCA_036003525.1. Taxonomy (GTDB): domain Bacteria; phylum Gemmatimonadota; class Gemmatimonadetes; order Gemmatimonadales; family Gemmatimonadaceae; genus Fen-1231. Next base: position 1,305 of record DASYSH010000232.1, read on the forward strand.
TCGCGGCCTGCATCGCGCGGCGCACGCGCTCAGTCTCGGCCTCGATGTTCGCACCCCTGACGCGAACGAGCATCGTGCTCGACCACGACGGTCCGATTTGCTCGACGGGCAGATAATAGGTGTAGCGTTCGTCGTCCGTGATGTTCTGATATGCTGCGTCTTCCGCGATGCCGACCACGGTGGTGCACGGCGCGGTATTCGAGAATGACCCGAGCGTATTGAAGCCGACATAAATGCATTGGCCGATCGCGTCTTTGCCGGGCCAGAGAACCTTCGCCATCGCCGCGCTGACGACGGTCGCGAGCGGCGCTCCCTGACGATCGGATTCGTTGAGCGCGCGGCCGCGGAGGATCCGCGTGCGCATCACCTTGAAGTAGTCGGACGACGCGACCTGAAAGTTGAACCGCCCGAGCCGCGTGACCGAGTCGATTCCCGCCACGCGAAGATCGGCGCTGTTCGTGCCGAACAGCATGCTGTTCACGCGCGCGGCCGCTTCGACACCGGGGATTGCCTGCGCCGTTGCGAGCAGACGCCGGCGAAAGGCGATCGTCTCGGCTGTGTCCATCGTCACGTGGCGGAGCACAGGTCCAATTTCAAGCACATTCGCCGCGTCGTAGCCAAGCGGAATGGCGAGCACATTCTGAAGGCTGCGCACGAACAGTCCCGCTCCGACGAGCAGCGCCACGGACAGTCCACCCTGGAGCACGAGGAGACTGCCGCGCAGCCTCGATCGATGATGACCACCCGCGCGCGCGCCGGCCTTGAGAGTCGCTGCAAGGTCGGAACGTGTTGCGAGCAGCGCGGGTCCGGCCGCGGTAAGAAGCGCGGCGATGACCGCGCAGACGGTCGCGATGCTGATCGTGCGCCAGTCGGTCGCGAGATCGAACGAAGAGCGATCGACCTGAATCAAGCTGCGAATCGCCACGCCGCCCCATTGCGCGACGAACATTCCGGCGACGCATCCGAGCAACGCGAGCAACAGTCCCTCGGTGATGAACTGCATCGCGAGCCGCCGCCTGCTGACGCCGAGCGCGAGACGCACCGCGATCTCCCGGCGCCGCGCGAGGACCCGCGCGAGCATCAGGTTGGCGACGTTGGCGCACGCGATCAGCAGGACCATCAGCGCGACGCCGCCGACCCAGAGCAGCACGCGCTGTTCGATTGACGGATCGGGACCGCCGGCATTTTTCAGCGAGCCCGCAATGCCGCGCGGTTTCGCGATCGAATCCGGGACCACGGTTGGAACGGTGGCGCGCTGGATTGCGCGGCTCAGGGAATACGCGGTCGTGAGATCGGCCGAGGCCGCCGCAACATCGACGCCCGGCTTTCGGCGGACGATGAACTCCATCCAGTCCCAGTTGTACTTCGTCGTGTATGTGAGGCTGCTCGACGCGTCGGTCATGGCCGGCACGGTGGAGATCGGGATGAACAAGTCGGGCGCGCGCGTCTGGCCGGCTCCAACGAAACCTTCCGGCGCGACGCCGACGATCGTGTACATCACGGAGCTCACTTCCATGCGCTCGTTGATGACGTTGCGGCCGCCGAGTTCGCTCTTCCAGAATCCGTAGCTGAGCACCGCGACGGGGGTGCCGCTCGGCGTCGAGTCCTCGGCGGGCGTGAACCAGCGGCCGAGTGCGGGGCGAGCGTCGAAGAAATCGAAGAAGGTCGCGTTGACGCCGTCGACTCTGCGGAGCCTCGTGTCCTGACCCGTGCCGACGGCAAAACGCCATTCGGAAACCGCGGCGAACTGCGAGAACGAGTGCGTCGTGCGCTTGAAATCGAGGTAGCGAGCGTACGGCATCGACGGCCGGGTACTCACGACTCCGCGGTACGAGGACTGAATGAAGACGCGATTCACCGTCGCAGGATCGTGCATGTAC
>DASYSH010000233.1:0-3522 GCA_036003525.1 Gemmatimonadaceae bacterium
GCCAGCTCCGGCCCGTGCACGTGAACTGTTCACACTGAAAGCCGTGTTGTTCGAGTTCGACAAGTCGACGCTCACCCGCGGCGCGAAGGACACGTTGCAGGTTGCGGTCGATTATCTGGCAAGCCACAGCGATGTGCGTGTGGAGATCCAGGGCAACACCGACAGCAAGGGCAGCGATGAGTACAACATGAAGCTCGGACAGCGCCGCGCTGAATCGGTGAAGGCGTACCTCGCCACCAAGGGCATCGGCGGCGATCGCATCAGCACCCGAAGCTTCGGTGAATCGCAGCCGGTCGCGGACAACACGATCAACGGGAAGGACAATCCGGCTGGTCGGGCGTTGAATCGTCGAGTGGTAATCATCGAATTGCCGTAACGGCAACGAGGGACGAGCAACGTGTGAGTTGCAATTTGGGATAGGGCGAGGGGTGCGGGGTGCGGAGAACTTCTCCGTGCTCCGCACTCCTCGCATTTCGCCAAATTGCATCTCACCCGTCACGCGTGCCGCGTCGCTGTCCCTAGTCGCAGTATTATTTGGAATGCGCATCCTGCTCGCCGACGCCGACGCATTCTTCGTGGCCGTCGCCCGCGCCGTCGACCCTGACGGCGCCGGCAAAGCGAAACTGCTCATCGTCGGCGGACGGCCCGGCAGCCGTGGTGTGGTCTGCTCCGCGTCGTACGAAACGCGTGCGTTCGGCGTGCGATCCGCGATGTCGATCGCGCAGGCGCTGCGCCTCTGCCCCGATGCGATGTGCGTCCCCGTGCCGCGCAACGCGTGTTCCGATGCCAGCCGGGCGATTCGAAAGGTGCTCGAACGTTTCACACCAGTCGTCGAAGGTGCGAGCATCGACGAGTGGTATCTCGACCTCACGGGCACCGAGGCGCTCTATCACCACGAGCCGCTCGATGCGACGACGCGCCGGATGCGCGCCGCCGTGCTCGCGGAGACCGGATACTCTCTCTCGATCGGCGGCGGACCGAACAAACTGATCGCAAAACTCGCCGCCGAGCGCGCAAAGCCATCGCGCTCGCCCAAGGCCGGCGGCGTCTGGATCGTGCCTGACGACGGCGTGCGCGATTTCATGGACGGCGTGGCGCTCGCCGAGATCCCGGGCATAGGACCGAAACTTCAGGAGAAGCTTCGCAGTGTGGGCCTGGTGACCGTGCGTGACACGCTGGAGCATGAACTGGCCACACTCGAGCGCTGGATCGGGCCCAAGACTGCGGCGTGGCTGTACGGCCGTGTGCGCGGCGTGAGCGGCACATCTGTCGAGGCGCGCGAGCGCAGTAAACAGATCAGCCGCGAAGAAACGTTTGGCCGGGACATCGCGGATCCGGCGAAGCTCGTATCGGAGCTGCGATACCTCGCGGCGAAAGTCGCCGGCGACTTGCGCGGCGCAGGGCTTGCCGCGCGCACGATCACCGTGAAGCTGCGCACGAACGACTTCGACACGCACTCGGCAGGTCGAACGCTCGCGGAGCCCGCCGAATCCGATCGCGGCATCACCGAACCCGCCGTCGCCCTGCTGGCGCAGCTGCGGGCGAGACACAGCGCGCCCGCACGGCTCGTCGGAGTGTCGTTGTCGAACCTCACGACAGCGCGAGTCACCGAACAACTGGCGATGTTCGACGCGCCGCCGGTCGCCGGCGTACTCCCCGAGCGGGAGAAGGATCGCGAGCTCTCGCGCGCGGTCGATCGCGTGCGCGAGAAATTCGGCGACGACGCGATCCGCACCGGGCCGCCGCGCCGGGTGCCGATCGGCGAAAAGGGCGCAAAAAAACCGCGGGCGGGGTAAGCAATGTTGCCCCCGCTCATATCGCCTTCCACTATTCCTCATATGAAACGCTTCGCAGTCATCGCGCTCGCACTCGGCGCCTCCGCATGCTCCGGCAAAGGCGTGACGGATGCAGGTTCGACGCCACCGACGATTCCGGTGACGTTTACCGGCGGCACGATCACGGCGCAGATCGCGTCGACTTCCGCGGCGCGCGAGAACGGCCTGATGAACGTCACCACGCTCGGCGCCGACGCGGGAATGCTGTTCGTGTTCGCAACCGATCATCCGCCCGCCAACTGCGCGTTCTGGATGCAGGACACGCCGGTCGCTCTCTCGATCGCGTTCATCGACGCGAACATGAAAGTGATCAATATCGAAGACATGGCCGCGGAAACGACGACGTTTCACGAGCCCACGAGCGCATGCCGCTACGCGCTGGAAACGAATCAGGGCTGGTTTGCGTCGCATGGCGTCACCGCGGGGTCGACGGTCACGTTTGCGCTCCCCGCCGGCACGATCGTCGATCCATGAGAAGCGCGGTGCTGGCGTTTGCACTCGCCATCGCAGTGCGCGCGTCGGCGGCCCAGGGTGTGGCCGCCGACGTTTTGATTTCCGGCGGCACGCTCTACGATGGCACAGGAAGCCCGGGACGCCGCGCGGACGTTGCGCTGCGCGGCGACCGCATCGTGTTCGTCGGTGATGCAAAATCGGCGCGTGTAACCGCGCCGCGAACGATCGATGCAGCCGGCCTGATCGTGGCGCCCGGATTCATCGATCCGCACACGCACACGCAATCGGATCTCTCCAGTTCCGCGCGCCGCGCGAATCTCCCGTACATCATGCAGGGCGTCACCACCGTGGTGACGAACAACGACGGCAGCGGACCCGTCGGAATCGGCGCGCTGCTCGCGAAATGGGACTCTGCCGGCATCGGCACGAACGCGGCGCTGTTCGTGCCGCAAGGGAGCGTTCGCGGAGAAGTGATGGGGATGTCGGATAAAACGCCGACGCCGTCGCAGCTGCAGCAGATGAAATCGCTCGTCGAACGCGGGATGCGCGAGGGCGCGCTCGGACTCTCGACTGGGCTGTATTACGCGCCGGGCAGCTACTCGAGCACCGGAGAAGTCATCGAGCTCGCGAAGGTCGCGGCCGCGCGCGGCGGGATTTACGACACGCACCAGCGCGACGAGAGCTCATACACGATCGGCTTGCTGGCCTCGGTGAACGAGGTGCTCCGTATCGGACGCGACGCGCGCATCCCGGTGCATTTCTCCCACATCAAGGCACTCGGCGCGGACGCGTGGGGCGACGCCGACACGGTCATCGCGATGATACATGCGGCGCAGCGCGCGGGGCAGACCGTCGCTGCGTGCCAGTATCCCTACGATGCATCAGGGACGAGCCTCGTCTCAGCCCTCGTGCCACGCTGGGCGGAGGTCGGCGGACGCGATTCGCTCGTCGCGCGCATCAAATCGCCTTCGACCCACGAGCGGCTGCTCACGGAAATGCGCGACAATCTTCGGCGCCGCGGCGGCGCGGCGGCGATGCTGATCACGAGCTCGCGCCAGCGCGACCTCGAGGGAAAGCGGCTCGACGCGATTGCAAGCGCGCGCGGCGTGGAGCCGGTCGAAGCGGCGATGGAGATCATTCGCACGGTCGGCGACCAGAGCGTCGCGTCGTTCAACATGGACGCGAAAGACATGGACGCGTTCATGCGCGCCGATTTCGTGACGACGTGCTCGGA
>DASYSH010000234.1:0-2440 GCA_036003525.1 Gemmatimonadaceae bacterium
TCCGCATCCGATCTCGCAGCGAGCGAGGATGATCTCGATTTCGAGGAGGAGACGACGACGGAGATGTACCTCGTCGATCCCCCCCGGAGTGCAGATACGCGCACGTATCCGGGCGCGGTGAAAGAATCCGACGACCGGCGACCGAAGACCGAAGACCGAAAGCCGCGCACGGAACGACCGCGCCCGCCGCAGCAACAGCGCGAACAGCAGCGGCCGCCGCAGCGTCCGCAGCAACAGCCGCAGAAGGCCCAGCCGCAGGCGGAACAGCCGTCCCAGCCCGGCGATGCAAACGCCGAGGGCGGCCGCCGCCGGCGCCGTCGCGGACGCCGCGGCGGACGCAGGGGCCGCGAGGGCGGCGGACCGCAGAACGGGCAGGGCGGCGCACCAAACGGCCCGCCGTCGCCGCCGCCCGCATCACCGTCAGGGAGCTGAAGTGGCCGAGCCGCAAAAAAAGTTTTACATCACGACCGCGATCGATTACGCCAACGGTGATCCGCACTTCGGTCACGCACTTGAAAAAATCGGCGCCGACGCCATCGCGCGTTTTCATCGCCAGCTCGGACGGCCGGTGCACTTTCTCATCGGCATGGACGAGCACGGCCAGAAGGTCGCGCAAACCGCCGCCGCGGAGGGAATCGATCCCCAGCAGTTCGTCGACGGCGTCGCCGCGCGCTTCAAGGGCACGTGGGACAGGCTCGGTATTTCATACGATCAGTTCATTCGGACCACCGATGCCGCGCACAAGAGCGGCGTGCGCGCGCTGATCAAGCGCATTCACGATTCGTCGCCCGACGATTTCTACGAGAAGACGTACGAAGGGTGGTACTGCGTCGGCTGCGAGCTGTTCAAGCGCGACGACGAAATCGTCGACGGCAAGTGCGTGCTCCATCCCACGCGCGAGCTGCAGTGGACGCAGGAACGCAATTGGTTTTTCCGGCTCACGAAGTACCAGCCGTTTCTCGAGCGCCTGCTCAGCGAACGTCCGGATTTCATCCAGCCCGAGTCGCGGCGCAACGAAATCCTCGGCCTGCTCGCGCAGGGACTCGAAGATATTTCCATCACGCGCTCGAAACTGTCGTGGGCGATTCCCTTCCCCATCGCGAGCGCCACGGGCGAACAGCAGGGCACCTGGGTCTGGTTCGACGCGCTGCCGAACTATCTCACCGCGACCGGATATCCGAACAAGGAGTGGCGCGAGCGCTGGCCCGCGCAGCTCCATGTGATCGGCAAGGACATCACGCGGCTGCACTGCGTGATCTGGCCCGCAATGCTGCAGTCGGCGGAGCTGCCGCTCCCCGAGCGCGTGTGGGCGCACGGATTTATTTCGTTCGGCGGCGAGCGCTTCTCCAAGAGCGCCGGCGTGAAAATAGACCTCGACGAAACGATCTCGCGTTTCGGCGCCGATGCGTTCCGCTATTTTCTTCTGCGCGAAATTCCGTTCGACGGCGATGGCACTTTCTCGCTCGAGCGGTTCGACGCCGTGTACACGTCTGAACTGGCGAACGGCCTGGGAAATCTCGCGAGCCGCGTGATCGCGATGGTCGAGAAATACTGCGACGGTATCGTGCCGGATTCGAATGCCCGCATCGAGCTGGACGCGCTCGACTCCGCCGACCTGCTCGCCGCGCGCAACGCGATGGATGGATCGCGCGGCTATCTCTGTCATGAGGCGCTGGCGGCAGTCGCGCGCCTTACGGAGCGGGCGAATCTGCACATTCAGCAGACGCAGCCGTGGGTGCTCGCGAAGGACCCCGCGAATCGCGCGAAACTCGAGGAAACACTTGCCGCGCTCGTGCGCTCACTCGCGCGACAGGCGGCCTATCTCGCACCGTTCATGCCGGCGAAGGCCGCGGCTCTCTGGAGCCAGGTTGGGGCTCCCGGCACCGCCACGGAAGCGTTGTTCGCCGATGTTGAAGGAATGAGCGCCACGGGCTGGCGAGTGAACAAAGGCGAGTCGCTTTTTCCGAGACCCGAAGCGAGAAACCCCGACTAAACGCTCGCCGGTGCCTGCGGGCGTGGCACGAATGGGCGCGTGAAGCCAACGGACCGCTATTGACGCAGGACGTTGACAACGCCGATTTCGCCATGAATGCTGCACTTGTATATGAACGATCCGGCGGTCGGGAATGTCCTGTCCGCCGCGAATCCGGCTGGCCCGGCAGGAACGTTATCCGGCGCGCCTGCGACAGCGTCGAATACAACGGTGTGCGATACGCCATTGTTGGAGATATTGAACTCCACGGTCGAACCCGCCGCAACGGTGATTTCCGGCGGTCGCCATGCGGACGTTCCGGTAGTTCCGTCCGTGATGTCGCTCACGAGCGCAGACAGTCCATTTTTTGCATGTACTGTGAAACCGAGCGTCGCCGTCGATCCCGCATACGTCACCGTCAGCGTCGCGCCGCCGACTGATGTTCCCGTCGCGCTGAACGCGCTTCCG
>DASYSH010000235.1:0-3302 GCA_036003525.1 Gemmatimonadaceae bacterium
ATCGAAACGACGCGAGCGCGCCCGGCCATCGCGCGTGCTGCCAACGCAGCGCCCGGCAAAACAAAAGCCCCCGCAACGCGGAGGCTTTTTGTCAGTCGGGGCGAGAGGATTTGAACCTCCGACCTCCTGCTCCCGAAGCAGGCGCTCTACCGGGCTAAGCTACGCCCCGATTTCATGCAGAGTCTTTCGTCCAACACCAGTGCGCTCAGAGGGACTCGAACCCCCAACCTTCTGATCCGTAGTCAGATGCTCTATCCAATTGAGCTATGAGCGCGTACAGCCTCGGAACTTAGCCGTCCGCCGCTCCTACTTCAACGGTGCGTATCGAACTCCGTACACACCGCCGATCGGCAGATCGACCTTGAACGCGCCCGACGCACCCGGCGCGACGCTCGCGACGCTTACCGACTGCTTCTGCACCACCGAGCCGTCCTTGCCGATGAATTCGAAATCGATCGTGAACGCCTTCGCGTCCTTCCCGCGATTCTCCACGGTGCCGACGAGCAGCGTGCGGTTCGTCTGACGCTCGAAATCGGTGAACGAGAGTTTGTACGGCATCGCCTCCGCGACTTTGCCCCAGTACATCACCGAGTCGATCGCCCACTTCTTCACCGCGGGATCCTTCGTGCCGCCCTGCAGTCCCGTGAACGCGTACGTGAACAGCATCACGTCATCCGGGTTGCTCGGATCCATCTCGATCAGCTTGTGCACGATCGGAATCATTTCCGTCGTCTGCTTTGCCTCGTACATCATCGCGGCTTCGTTATACAGATAGTCGCGGAAGTACGGATTGGCCTTCGCAGCCGCGCCGAAAAACAGAATCGCGTCGGCGGTCTTTCCCGCCGCCGTCGAGAGCACGCCGGCCTGCGCGAGCGTCTGATCGGTGTACTTGTCCATGTTCGCCTTCACGATCGCGACCGCCGCATTCGAAATCGACGTGTCGCCGACGACGTTCGCGCTGATCGAGATTCCCTGCATCGCGTACGGCGCTTCGTCGCTCATCGGAAATTCTTTCAGGACGACGGTGTACGGAACGACCGCGTCCCGGTACAGCTTGTCCTTCGCCGCCTTGTCCGTCTTGCCCTCGCCGAATTCCTGATCCTTGCGCCCGAGCGTGAAGAGGAAGTTCGAGCGAACGACGGCGTTCAGCGTGTCGCCTGCGAGCGCGTCTGCCGCGCGCTGAAGATTCGAAATTTGCGCTGCTTCGTCCTTGCGAATTTCGGCCGCGCGCCAGAGGATGTCGTACGGCTGCGGTCCGAAGCGATTGATCACGAGCGCGCGGTTCGCGAGCTTCTCGGCCGTGTCGGCTGCACCGGCGCCGACGGCTGCGTATCCCGCCTTCACGCGATCGGTGTACGGCTTGTAGTTGCGCCAGCCGAGCGTCTGCATTTTGCACTTCGGCTCGGCGGTCTCGATGATAGTGAAGAGCGAGTCCGCCATCTTGAGCATGTCGACGTACTGCATTTTGTCGCCCGGAAAGCCGACATCGCCGCGCTTCGCCGAGTCGGCGAACTGCGCATAGAACGTGACGAACTGCGCGAGCAGCATGTCGCGGCCCATCGGGTTCGTCGCCTGCTTCGGGTCGAACAGCAGCTTCGAAACGTCCTTCATGACTTTGTTCGCGTCGTCAGCAGATTTGACGTTCGCGAGCTTGGGACGCTGGAGATTTGCGACCGCGAGCCCTGTCGGCTGCAGCAGATCGATCGGGCATGCGTCGGCGACTGGCGCCGCCGCTGCCGGCGCGGCGGCCGGAGCTGCCGGCTTTGCCTGCGCGGAAAGAGCGAAAACCGGCGCGGCCATCGCGAAAACTGAGAGAGCCCGGAGTCGGCGCATCATGGTAACAAACACCCGTGTTGAAGTGAGCTTCGAACTAAATGAAAGTGGAAGATCGAAGATGGAAGATCGAACGTGCGAGTTAGCTCTATCTTCCATCCCCCAACTTCGACCGGAGTTCCAGTGGGCTGTACAAGACTCGAACTTGTGACCTCCACGATGTCAACGTGGCGCTCTAACCAACTGAGCTAACAGCCCTGACAACCGATTGAAGATGAATGACCGAAGATGGAGGTTGTACCGCGAGCACTTCGATCTTCCATCATCGATCTTCCATCGTAATTCCAGTGAAAAGCGGGAAACGGGACTCGAACCCGCGACCCCAACCTTGGCAAGGTTGTGCTCTACCAACTGAGCTATTCCCGCGAGGAAGCAGGCGGCGGACGCCGTGGCACATCCCGACGTCCGGACCCGTTGGAAAAAAAGGGGTCCACGTCGCTTCGCCGCCACAGCACGGCCACCCGACGATGGAGGCGAGGGGAATCGAACCCCTGACCTCTTGAATGCCATTCAAGCGCTCTCCCAACTGAGCTACGCCCCCGCTGTAGTCACCGTTGATTGCGGTCATAACGACCTCAAACTGCGCTTTCATCAGACGGTGTCCGACAGGAACCAAAGAACCTATCGGACAGTAACAGACGGGTCAAGTAGAAAGTGTTGAATTTACGAGATGAAAGTGCTATATTTGGCTTCCTTCAGTCCGGCTGATTTTCTGTCGGATTCACGAGCGCGACACGCGGATTGTTCAGACGAGTTCTGACCGCAGAAGGCGCGCACCTTTCTCGGGAGCGGCTGCACTGATGACACGAGGACGTGCCACACGTGCCAAGCCCAAAGCAAAAGTCGCGAAAGCGGCAGCCGCACCGCCCCGAGCAAAATCTTCTAAGGCTCAGCCACCCGCCCCGGTGCCTGAAGCAAGGAATATCGAAATGCCCGCCGCAGAACTGAAACCTCGCCGCCGCCGTCGCACTGCCCCCGCGGGCATTGCGCCCAGCGAGCCCGAGCGTGACATCCTCGACCAGTACCTGTACGAGGTCAGCACGTACCCGCTGCTCAAGGGCACCGAAGAAATCGAGGTCGCGCGCCGCATTCGCGCCGGCGATCCCGATGCGCTGCAGGAACTCGTGAAACGCAATCTGCGTTTCGTGATTTCCGTCGCAAAAAAATATCAGAACCGCGGACTGCCGCTCATCGATCTCATCGGTGAAGGCAACGTCGGTTTGCTCACCGCCGCGCGAAAGTTCGATCCCGATCAGGGCGTAAAATTCATCTCGTACGCCGTGTGGTGGATTCGCCAGGCAATCCTGTCGTCGCTCGCGCGCCAGGGCCGCACGGTTCGCGTGCCGCTCAACCGCACGGCCGATCTCTCGCGCATCATCAAGGCGAGTGAGATCCTGCGTCAGAAAATGCGCCGCGAACCGACGCCGGAAGAATTGTCGGCGCTCACCGGACTTTCCGTCGACGTCGTG